>JAICKN010000142.1 GCA_025927855.1 Terriglobales bacterium | reverse complement strand
AATAAGGCGCGTGAGCTGGCGTCGGGAAACGACCAGATTTACGACCTGCTGGGCGTGCTTGAAAGCCAGCGTGGAAATTCCGCAGCGGCGATCGCCGATTTGCGAAAAGCGGTGGAATTGAATCCCCAGAATCTACGGGCGATTTACCAGTTGGCGGAAGAGATAGAACGGCAAGGCGGCGAAAATAGCGAAGCAGAGCTTGAACAGTTAATGCAGAAGGTTCTAGCCGCGGAACCCAATAATTTGGCGGCGCTATTGGAACTGGCCCGGGTCGCGGCCAAGCGCAATGATGTCGCGGCTTTGAAATCTGCCGTGGCGCAAATCAACGCACAGTCATCCGGGTGGCCTTCGGAAGTACAGCAACAGTTGAAATCGGTTGATTCCGCCGTAGCGGGATCGGATTTACGTGCAGCTGCGACTCAGACAACTTTTTTGCGCAACGTCCTGATGCGGGTTCCTGAATACCGGCTAAGTTTGAGGGCCATCAAGGCCGCTCCCGGAGAAGAAGCCCAACCTCTGAACCATTTTCTCCGGATGGAGCCGCCCGTGTTTCTATCTGCCGCGGCGGACACCGGGATCAGCTTTGAGCCGCAACCGGTAGCAAATTTCAATGGGCCTTCTGCCTCGGGCCACAGATGGACTTGGATTCGCGCCATTCAGTTGGGAAGCGAGGGCACGCCGGTTATTGCGGTCGCCGATGGCGAAGAAGTGCGACTCTCGAGTGGCGCGCATTTCTCGTTCCCAGGAGGAGCGGCGAAACAGCCACCTTCACCTGAGAGCATCATTCCTATTGATTTCAACTACGACTTCAAAAATGACGTTGTGCTGGCAGGCGCAGGCGGAGTGCGCTTGATGCAGCAGGATAGCCCCGAAGCATTCACCGATGTGACCGCAAAAACAAAGCTGCCGAAAACTGTGACCAACGCCCGCTACACAGGAGCATGGGCCGTGGACATTGAGGCCGACGGCGATCTGGACATCGTGCTCGGCTCGAATGAGGGCGTGCCCACGGTTTTACGCAACAATGGCGATGGAACATTCCTCGCCATCCACCCATTTACCGGAATCTCTGGCCTGAAGCAATTTGCGTGGGCCGACCTGGATGGCGACGGAAGTCCAGATGCCACCGTGCTGGATAGCGCGGGACATCTGCATGTGTTCATAAATGAGCGGCAGGGGCAGTTCCGCGAGCGCGCTCTGCCTGCCAATTGGCCTGCCATTAAGGCCATTGCCGCCGCAGACGTAAATAATGATGGCACGATGGATTTGCTCGCAGTCCGCGCCGATGGCGTTGTATTGCGCATCTCCGATAAAAATCAGGGCGAAGCCTGGGTCACCGCTGAGATTGGAGCAGTCCCCAATCCAAATGATTCGCTCGCCGGGGATGTGCGTTTGCGCGTGGCGGATTTGGACAACAACGGCGCTTTGGATTTGTATCTGGCCGCAGTGGAACCTACGCAGCCTGGAAAAGGACTGTCCGGAGCGCTGATCTGGCTGGGCAATGAGCACGGCAATCTTACTTTGCTTCCGCAATCTGCGGGACCAACATTGGTGTTCGACGCCGCGGACCTGAGCGGCGATGGCAAACTCGATTTGCTGGGACTTACCGCCGATGGGGTACCCACGCAGGCCATGAACCACAGTACTAAGAATTATCACTGGCTCACCGTGCGGCCTCATGCGAAGCAGGCGGTGGGTGATCAGCGCATCAATCCCTTTGGAGTGGGCGGCGAAGTGGAAGTGCGCTCTGGAGAACTGGTGCAAAAACAGTCCATTACCGGACCGCAATTGCATTTTGGTCTGGGCGAGCAAGCTGAAGCGGAAGTCATCCGCGTAGTCTGGCCAAATGGCACCGTGCGCGCCGATTTCGACGCGAAGGCAAATACTGAAATTGTCACCGAACAAAGGTTAAAAGGATCATGCCCGTTTCTATTTGCATATAACGGGAAGCAAATAGAGTTCGTCAAAGACGGAGTACCCTGGAGTTCAGCGATTGGGTTGCGCATCAATACGCTGGGGACAGCAAAAATTGCGGCTACAAGCGAGTGGTACAAGATAGGGCGCGATCAACTTGTGGCGCGCGATGGTTACTACGATGTCCGCATCACGGCTGAGTTGTGGGAGGTCTACTACTACGATTATCTCGCCCTCATGACCGTGGACCATCCCAATGGAACGGAAATTTATGTGGATGAGCGCTTTGCAATTCCTCCCGCGAAATTGGCCGTCACAACCGTTGGCACACCTCATGAGATCGCAAAAGCGGTAGATGACAATGGCAACGATGTCACCGGCCTGGTAAGGACTGTTGATGGGCGGGAGGTTTTCAACTTCGGACGCGGGCAATATCAGGGCATAACGCGCGATCATTATCTGGAAGTTGATTTGGGTGACGATGCGCCGAAGAGAGGGGCTTTGTATTTGATTGCCGATGGCTCGATTCTTCCCACGGATTCATCGGTGAATGTCGCGGTTACAGAGGGAAACCGCTGGCGGGCCCATGGCATGAGCCTCGAAGTTCCCGATGGTCATGGCGGCTGGGTAACGGCGCAAGATAATCTCGGGTTCCCAGCGGGCCGCAGAAAAACTGTCCTTTTTAATCTTACAAATGTATTCCGGCCCAATACTCCTCGCAAAGTTCGCATTCGTACGAATCTGGAAATTTATTGGGATGCAATTCATTGGGCGCGGGGCATGCCGGATACTCCCATAAAGACAACCACGCTAGACCCGAGCGTGGCTGATCTTCATTATCGCGGATATTCCGAGATGTATCTCCCGGAAGAGGGAAAGCCTGGAACACCGCGCGCACCCGAGGTGCCGGACTATAACCATCTGGATGGAACAACCCAACGCTGGCGCGACCTGATTGGTTATTACACGCGTTACGGCGATGTGCGTGAGCTGCTGGCGCATATAGATGACCGTTATGTGATTATGAATTCCGGCGATGAGATGTCGTTCCGCTTTCCGGAGCAACCGGCTCCGCCCAAAGGCTGGGTGCGGGATTTCGTGGTTGTTGGCGACGGGTGGATCAAAGACGGCGATTACAATTCCACGTTCTCCAAGACCGTGCTTCCGCTACCGTATCACGCAAAAAATTTATATATAACCCCACCAGGAAAACTGGAAGACGAGTGGGTCTATAAGCATCATCCGGAAGACTGGCGGAACTATCAAACTCGCTACGTCACTCCTGAAGTATTCAAAAGTGCGTTAAGGAGTGATTTGCCCTGATGAAGGACCGCCAAATTGCCAGAGTAGTTCTTGCTGTGTTGTTCGCCGTATTGCTGGCGACGCCATTCCTCATTAAGAGGATTACAGCAAGCCATGCCGCCGAGAGGGCCAAAGAAGGCGAAAGCGCGGCGTTGGCCCGTCATGGCTTTTATTTGCAGGAAGTTTCTCATGCGGCCGGCATTGACTTTGTGCATCAATCGCCGAAGCTCGATCCGAAGCTCGCCCCCATCATGCCGGAAGTCGCGTCTATGGGAGCATCCGTATCCATTGTGGATTTTGACCGCGACGGCTGGCCCGACCTTTACGTAACCAATAGCGCGATTGGAAGCAAAAACCACCTTTACCGCAACCTGCACGACGGAACATTCAAAGACGTGGCTGAGGAGATGGGCGTGGCCGACGTAAACAAAGAGGGCACCGGAGTCTCCACCGGCGCCGTATGGGGCGATTACGACAACGACGGCTACGAAGATTTGTTCCTGATCAAGTGGGGCAAGCCGGAATTGTTTCACAACGATCACGGCCATGGATTCACGCCTGTTTCGGAGCAGGCGGGCTTGCCAAAATGGGTGAATGCGAATACCGCCGTGTGGTTCGATTATGACGGCGATGGATTGCTCGATCTATTCCTGGGCGGCTATTACAACGAAGACATTGATCTTTGGCACCTCAAGACCACTCGCATTATGCCGGACAGTTTTGAATATGCAAAAAACGGCGGCCGCAAATATCTGTTTCACAATTTAGGGAACGGGAGATTTGAAGAAATCAGCGAGCAAGTTGGCATCAACAGCCGGCGCTGGGCATTGGCTGCCGCCGCAGCGGATTTGCGCGGCACCGGACATCCGGATTTGTTTATCGCCAATGATTATGGAGTCTCCGAACTCTACTTCAACGATGGCAAGAAATTCCATGAAGTAGGCGATCAGACCGGCGTAGGCTTCGCTCCGAAAAGCGGCATGAATGCTGCCTTTGGCGACATTCTGAATCAGGGAAAATATTCCATTTACGTTTCCAATATTTCGGAAGACGGCATTCTGATTCAGGGGAACAATCTGTGGGTCCCGGAACAGGGCACCTCGGGAGATGGCATTAAGTACCAAAACCTTGCGCGCGCCTTTGGAGTCGAACTGGGCGGGTGGAGCTTTGGCGCGCAATTTGGCGATCTGAACAATGACGGGAACCTCGATCTGTTTTTGACCAACGGTTACATATCGCTGGACCGTAACCGGAGTTACTGGTACGACTTCTCCAAAGTTGCGGGCGGAAACAGCACGATTATCGGCGACGCCAAAAGCTGGCCCGCATTCAACGGGCGGAGCTTGTCCGGCTATCAGAATAAAAAGGTTTGGCTGAACGATGGCGAAGGCAAGTTTGTAGATGTAGCGCAAGCCGTCGGCGTCACCGATACCCACGACGGGCGCGCCGTGGCCATGGCCGACCTTTGGAACCGCGGCGTTCTCGATGTGGTTGTCGCCAACCAGAATGGTCCGCTGCTCGTCTACAAGAACACGGTAGTTCCTGAGAACCAGTGGATAGAGTTTGATCTGGAAGGGACTGAAAGCAACCGCAGCGCGATTGGCGCGCAGGTCACGATGTTCTGGAACGGGCAGGAACAAGTGCAGTATGTTTCCGGAGGAAGCGGCTTTGCCGCCCAGAATGGCCGCAGATTGCACTTCGGCTTAGGCAAAAATCCGAAGATTGAAAAAGCCGTGATCCGCTGGCCCTCAGGCAAAATTCAGACGCTTGATAAACCTGCTGCCGGCCAGATATACAAGGTCAAGGAGCCCGCATGAGTTCCCAGACGAGCGCGCCAGCCTTGCCTTCGCCCCAGAAGGCTGCAGGCGGGAAAAAACTCTTCAGCCTCGATAACCGCTACATCGCGCCGATTTTCATTACGTGTATTTTGCTTGTCGGCGACCTGATGTATGGCATGCTCGAAAGCCACTGGAAAACGTTGTTGGCCATCGTCACCAGCATTGCCCTGGAGATGATTTTGGGGAAGGTTTTCTATGGGAAGTTTCCCCACCCGGCGAGCGCTTACATCACCGGAATCAGCGTAGGAATTCTGGTTCGCTCGCCCGTTTATTGGCCTTTTGCGCTCTGTGCCGCCATCTCGATCATGTCGAAATACGTGCTGCGCATTAAAGGCAAGCACATCTGGAACCCCTCGAATTTTGGTATTTCTGTGCTGGTATTGGCCTCGCCCATTGTGAGTGTCCTCGGTATTCAGTGGGGAAACTTCCTGTTGCCGATGATTATCATCTGGGTCCTGGGCTCCGTGATTATCTGGCGGTTGCGGCGCTTTCACATCACCGCTGTGTATGTTGTCTCATTTATCGCGTTTGCTCTTTTGAGAAGTTGGATGAATGGGAGTCCGTGGCAGTCCGAAGTCGCGCCGATCACCGGTCCCATGTATCAGTTGTTTATCTTTTTTATGATCACTGATCCAAAAACGACGGTGCGGTCTCACAAATGGCAATGCATCGTTGTGTTTCTGGTAGCGCTGTTAGAGATGATCATGCGGCTTCACCAAGTGGTGTACGCTCCGTTTTACGCTCTCTTTATTGTTGGCCCCATTGCTATGCTGATTGAAATGTGGCTGGATTCCCGCAAAGCCGGTGCGAAACTCGGAATGGCCCATTGATGATCCGCCCTTTTGAAAATAAGGAAATAAAACAACCGCCTTCTTTGTGGACGGCTTTTTCCCTGCTGTTGGCTGTCCTTTTATGTGCTCCAGCGTGCAAGCGGAAGTCATCGCCCACGGCCGAAACTGCTTCGCAGCCAGCGGCGAACTCCCTCACCTCAAATTCGCCTGCGCCCACAACTGCAACAGCAATTCCATCTGGTACTACGTCCGCACCTCAGTCCGCGACTGCTCCGAAATATACTGCTCCGGCTGTGGCACGACCATCCGGCCCAATCACATTCACCGACATCACCGCGCAGGCAGGCATCCGCTTCAGGCACAACACCGGCGCATTCGGCAAGAAATACCTGCCGGAGACCATGGGCAGCGGCGTCTGCTTTATTGACTACGATAATGACGGCTGGCAGGACATTCTCTTCATCAACTCCATGGATTGGCCGGGGCACAAAACCGGCAAGTCTTTCCCTGCCCTATACCGCAACAATCACAATGGAACTTTTACAGACGTAACCAGGCACGCAGGACTCGCGATTGAGATGTACGGCATGGGCTGTACCGTCGGCGATTACGATAACGACGGCTACGACGACATCTACATCACCGCGCTCGGAGCAAACCATCTTTTCAGGAACATGGGCAACGGAAAATTTGCAGATGTGACGGCAAAGGCCGGAGTGGCCGATCCAGGGTTTTCCACGAGCGCGGTTTGGTTTGACTATGACAACGACGGCAAGCTCGACCTTTATGTCGCGCATTACGTGGATTGGTCGATTGCGACCGATCAATATTGCTCGCTGGACGGCAAGAACAAGTCCTATTGCACACCGCAAACCTACAAGGGCCAGAGCGCCACGCTTTTTCACAACCGCGGTAATGGGACTTTCGAAAATGTGACGAAGAAGGCCGGCCTTTATGACCCAACCAGCAAATCGCTAGGCATTGCCTTAGTGGACTACGACAACGATGGCTGGATGGATCTTTTCGTCTCGAATGACACGGAGCCGAACAAGCTGTATCACAACAACCACAACGGCACCTTCACAGACATTGGAGTAGCTGCTGGCGTCGCTTACGGCGAAGCCGGGACCGCGCGCGCGGGCATGGGGACCGACGCCGCCGACTTTGAGAACTCCGGCAAACAGGGGTTGGTGGTTGGGAATTTCACCAATGAGGGGATGGCTCTTTACGAAAACGATGGCTCTGGCCTATTCACCGACCAGGCCACAACGGACGGCATCAGCCAGGCTTCCACCAAGTCTCTGACCTTCGGGACTTTTTTCTTCGATTATGATCTCGATGGGCGATTGGATATTTTTGCCAATAACGGACACGTCTCCGACGACATCAGCGTTGTGCAACCGAACGTGAAATATGCGCAGCCGCCACATCTTTTCCGCAATTTAGGCAATAACAAGTTTGAAGAGGTCACCTCGAAACTTGGATCAGCGCTGCAAAAACCTGTCGTAGGCCGCGGCGCAGCCTACGGCGACATAGACAACGACGGCGACCTTGACCTGGCCATTATGGCGAATGGAGGCCCGGCGCGCCTCTTGCGTAACGACAATGCGAATCAGAATGACGTTCTGCGGGTGCGGACCATCGGTTCGCGCTCCAACCACGACGGCATCGGGGCGAAAGTGACGGTCACAGCCTCCAATGGCATCCACCTGATGGAGATGGTAAAGACCGGATCAAGTTATCTCTCGCAGAGCGAACTGCCGCTGACCTTCGGACTTGGCAAACCGGCAGAAGGAAAGCCGGGGAAAGAAAAGACCGTCAGCGTAAGAATCGTGTGGCCAAGCGGCCAAACGGATTCCCTCTCCAACGTCAAGCCGAATCAATTCATAACCGTGAAAGAAGGCAAAGGCATTATCGCGGCCCAGCCAATCACGTTTTCTCCATAGGCGGGTAAATAACCATCGAGGCTGCCCAGTCGAGCTGCGACACAACATTCGAGATTTGTACTTCTTGCGCTACGGCATCTGTTATTCATCTGCGCCGCTTCTTCATAGTCGGCAGCTTCAAGCTGCGGATCATCAAAGGCGCGCAAATAAACACGCAGCTTTTCAAACCGCTCCGGATCGCGAATGCCGGAGAGTAATTTCTGCCGCACTAGGCGACCTGCGCTCGCCCCTCGCGTACCCGTTCGGCTCCACGAAGAACTTTTCGACGAGATTGCAGATTCCTGGGAATTGCAAGGCCGCGAGAAAACAAAAAGACCATTTAGAACCAGGCTGGCAAACGCTATTCATGACTATTCAGAAACGCTCAATCTCAAACTCAAAATCGTGATTCAGCCATCCGGCACTCGCCCTCTATTCTTCATCGAGAGCAAGAACATCCATTAGTGCAAGAACAGATGTCAGGAATCAGCTGCCAGTTGGCAATCGGTAGAGCGGCATTTCATCTGCATCACGAGCGGGCCTTTCGCTAGCTGCCATGAAATAATCCCACTCAATTGAATGGGCACCCGCCATACGATTCCCAGGAAGTAAGGTTTCACCCCCTCATCAACTCCCACCCCTCCATGTACTGGCAAAACTTGTGCCCCTTGCGCGGCGTCAGGTTCAGCGACAAATTCTTCTCCATCACCTCAAACGGAATGATGTACCACAAATCAATCGGCACCAGGTACACCGCAAAAAAGTCCACTTTCTTCCGCGAGTACCGCTCCCGCCTCGCCCCCACCACATTGCACGTGTACGATCCCTTCCTCCTGAACGTCGTGGACTTCACCTGCACCCGCAAAAATCTCCCATTGTCCTCCACCCCCACGTCGTACGCGGCCGAGTCCCCATGCGGCCTCGACACGCTAAATCCCCTCTCCGCCGCCCGCGCCATAAAACACAACTCCGCCCACTCGCCCCGCTCTTTGCATGTCTTAAACGTGCTTCTCCCCGTTTCCATCTT
>JAICKN010000016.1 GCA_025927855.1 Terriglobales bacterium | reverse complement strand
GTTCCGCCACCCGGCGCTGTTCTGCCCCAATCGCTGAAAGGTTCAGGATGATATTTCCAAACGCTGTTCCCGGCGTTTGTTTTGGGCTGCTCCCACCAGCCATATGCGCCCACGATATCCACGAGCCCGTCGCCGTTAATGTCTCCTGCTCCAATTCCATGGGCCGGCCAGGGGCCATGTTCAGAGACGGTATGAACGATCCACTCTGCCGTGGGATTCTTCGGATCGGGTTCGGCATAACGCATGTAGCCTCCGCCCATATAGACGAGGTCGGGCTTGCCGTCGCCGTTGACGTCCGCGAGAATGGTTTCCTCGCTGTCAATCGGCACTACCACCGTGTGTTTCTCCCAGCGGCGCGATTCTCCGCGTGGATTGACGTATAGAACGGCTCCCACTTTGCCGCGGTCGGCATGGCTCGTGGTGAGAACATCCGGCCAGCCGTCTCCGGTAAAGTCATAGGCATGTTCCACCCAGTCATCCATTGAGTAATTCGTTGAAGGATTAATGGCCTGCGCGGGATAGATTTCGCGGAAGTGCGTAAAATCCGGCCCAAAATAAATGTAGGGCCCGGAAACAATATCCAGTTTTCCATCGCGGTTGAAGTCGGCCGCGTCGGCGGACCATCCATAATAGAAAGGATTCAGGCGTTGCATGCGAAAGCGCGGAGAAACTTTCTCCAGCGGCTCGTAGCGCATACCCAGATCTTTGTACGAAACATTGCGGAACTCTACTTCGGTTCCCGGTCCGACATAAAGGGCGATCGGTCCATAAGAATCCATGTCGTCGGTTGCGGCGCTGACCTGTCCGCCGCCGTCGTTCAGGAATGCGCGGAGTATGTTTGCGTCCAGCAGAACTTCCGCGTCATTCCAGTCATTCTTCCTGAGGCCGCGCTCGGGGCGCTGGACTGGAAGTGTCACTCCGGGAGGCGCGCTGGGGAAAGGGGGGAAACGGAAGGGCCGCTGCGGGCCTTCCTGCGGAGGCGGAGCGAATCGAATTTGACCTCCGGCAAATCGAAGTTGCTTGCTGTCAACTTCATTTCCATTGCTGTCGAGTGTCACACTGTAGGCTTGCTGGGCGTCATCCTTAATAGAAACGAGAAAACCGTGCGTCTTGCCATCTTGTTTTTCGGCGCGAAGCAAAACGCCCGTATCGCATGCGCCTGCGCATTTAAAGGAAATATAGACGCCGGCATCCTGCAAGGAATGGTCAAGGAACAGCCAACCCGGGTTTTTGCTGTTACGGGCATCGGCGGTGATTACGCCGTTCTGGGCCTGCCATTTTGCGGGCCCTACCACGCGCCAATTCGCCAGACTCGAGCCCTGGAAAACTTTGTCGGGGGTGAAACTTGGATTTTGCGCGAAGGAATACAGGCCACATAACAAAGACAATGCTACCGCCAGCGAAATTTCTCTCGCCGGAAGCTTCCGGGTGGTAACCCTGAAAAGCTGAAATGTATGAAGAAAAAACCGATAAAAGCGCTTGCCAACCATGAGGGCCCTCTGTGTGCGGTATGCGAATCGTGCGTAATACGCAATGAATGTTGCTGATTACGCCGCAACCATATTACTCCGCCGCCCCTCAATAAGAACAGAATGCAACATGTAATTTTTTGTAGCGGAAAACGAGCGATTGTGGGGATCGCAACGAAATATTTTCGATGATAATCAATGAAGCCCAACTATGCATCGCCGATGTTTTGGGGCCGATGGGAACAAATCGGTAATTACGAATGCATCACGCGACGATCTCTAATACCTTGCAAGTGCGTCCTGAACTCAAGAAGAATTTCTTCGCGATCGGAATCTTTCAAATCCTCTTTTAATAGTTCCAGAGCAAAATGGACAACATCATGGTGATGGACTTCCTCGGGAGCAACGTCGCTGCTCAATTCGAGCCAAATGCTGTGCAGCAGCTCCACCTCTTTCGGAGTCAGATGAGGAGCGTGAGGGCCAAGGTAGAAAACGTGCTCCTGTCCTGACGGAAAATACAAAACCAGCGTCAACTGGGGTTTGGGATTCGGGAGTCGTTCCCATGCCAGGCCTGCGATTCGCGCCTCTTCCGCCACCGGGCGGTTTGGCGAGGTGCCTAGAACCACCATGGCTGATTCCAAGCCTTGAGCGGCTTTCAGAATGGCCTCCCATTTTTCTGTTGCGCCGGCCACGGCCAAACGTATGGTTTTTCCTTTTTTTTCTGCCAATCCCAAAGCGCGGGTGAACAGGATTTGCTCTTCCGTGCTGAATAGCTGTTCTGGTTCTAATTCATATTCGTTTCCAGCCGCGCGTCCAAGAAAACGAAGATGCAGCGCAACTACATCCTGCTTACGGGGATCTACCCGGTCCAGAGTTGTGCCCAGACCATAAAGCGTGTTGTAGTTTCTTACCATTACCAGTACATTGCCCGGCCGTACGCCGAGCGCATGGGGGGTGAGATCGTCGCCTGAGTCTATATTGAATTGGTCCAGTTCGGTATGCGCACCGGAGCGTTTTCGTGTTACGGCTTCAGAAATTTCGAAGACGGCAAAGAATATTAACGTGAATGCGATGCCGGAAATCGTGGCTACCTGCTTGGTGAAAAGATTAATGAAGCACAGAGCGAATAATGTAAGCGTAATGAACGCAAGCCCCAGCGGGATTTCCGTATTTCCGATACGCAGGTTAAGAGGCACACGGTATTCGCGCTTGCCGGGCTCCTTGTAGCGCAATACCAGTACTGCCAGGCCCTTCATGGAAAAGCTCCACATCACGCCGAAAGCATAAGCTTCGCCCAGCACAAAAATATCGCCGCGGCTAAGAATAATGGTCATCAGTTGCAGGGCGACCACAACATTCAGAATGCGGTAAGAGGTGCCGAAACGGCGGTGGGGCTTGCGGAACCACCCTGGAAGAATTCCATCCTCAGAAACGCGGTTCAAAACGCCATTGGAGCCAACAATCGCGGTGTTGACCGCGCCCGCGAGCATGAGTACGCCCACGACCACAACAAATGTCCGGAAGATCAGTTTTAAGGACAGCGGGCCCACAACGTACATGGCCAGGCCGCCGATAGGATTATCCTGGAAACTGGCCCGCACTCCATCCGGAATGATCATTACGGAGAAAAATGCCACGCCCGCAGTGAAGACCAGACTGTAAAGAAAAATAACCAGCGCCGCTTTTTTCAGGTTCCGCAGCTTCGGGTGTTCGATTTCGCGGTATACCTGAGCCATCGTTTCTTCGCCGCTCATTGCGAGGACAGAATGGCCGAGACCGATGAATATTCCAATAATTCCAACGGTGTAAGGCAGGGAACTGTTGTGCAGCCAGCCCAGCGCGCCGCCGTGTTCCCCGGTCAAATAAGTAATATTGCGAAGATGCGGCAAGGGAGGGAGATGCGCGCCGCGTACCCACAAGGTATAGCAACACCAGCCCACCATGACTACCACCATGAGCGTGGCAACGTACATAATGCGTAGGGCCTTCTCGCTGGATTCCGGAATGCCTTTGATGTTCTCCCACCAGAAATAAATTGTTACCAGGATGGCGAATGCCGCCGCGCCGGTGTTAACCGGAATTCCTTTCATGTGGAGATAAGGCAAAAATTCATTCAGTAACCCCATGAGATAAAGGCCCGCGGAAACGCCGCTGATGGGTCCTGTGAGGATGTAGTCGAACATGAGGGCAGAGACAGAGAACTTGGCCAATGTCGAGCCCATGGCCTCTTTGACTACTCGGTAAACTCCGCCGCGGACAAACATTCCGCAGCTTTCTATGTACAGCGCCGCCACTGTCCCCGCGAGCAGCATGATGGCGAGAACGAACCATGGTGCAGTCTTGCCGATGAAATGTTCGGAGATGGCGCCCGCATAGAATGCGGAGGAGCCCATATCATTCAGGACAATCGCGGCCACTCGCCAGAAAGAAATGAATGCGAGCATCGCGCTCGAGGCGACTAAAACTCGCGCCGTGGGGCTGCCCGCCGGTTTCACGGAAACAGGAGATTGCATCTGGGCTTATTTCAGCAGAAGGGATGTAAAGAAGTTATAAAGAAGCAGATAAGAAAAGCGAATAGATACTATAAGCCAGACGTCATTCAGCGCGTTGTTGATCTGCCCGGTTGTTCCCGGGAATCGAGTCGAGGGGAAGAGTGAATGAAAATACGGATCCGTGTCCAACCTGGCTTGTGACCCGAAGAGTTCCGTCGTGCGCTTCCACAACGGCTTTCGCAATTGCCAGGCCCATTCCTGTCCCGCGCACTGAATAACGGTTGCTCTTTCCACGGTAGAATTTGTCAAAAATCAATGACTGTTCCAAATGGTCAATTCCCTGGCCCCGGTCGGCTACGCTCACAATGATTTCTTTGCCTGTATTCTCTGCGGAAACGCGAATGGCAGAATCAACCGGAGAATACTTCGCTGCATTTTCCAGCAATTGGTAAATCACATTTACGATCAGTTCAGCATCGAGTTGTACTGGGGGAAGGTCCTCCTCAATCCGCAGTTCAACCGTGTGTTTACTCAGGGCCTTCCTCGCGGATTTGATGGCGCGGTCAATCACTTTGCCGATCTCCTGCGGTTGCAGTTCTAGTTCAACTTGTTTCGATTCGAGCTGGGCCACCTGTGTGGCTTCTTCTACCAAGTGGTTCATGCGGTCCGCTTCCTCATCAATGACCGTAAGCAGCTCCAGCTGTTGTGTGCTGTTCAGGCCATCTCCGAGCAACGCGGTTGCAGATGCCTTAATTGAAGTCAACGGCGTACGAAATTCGTGAGCAATGGAGTCGAGAATGGCGGAGCGGAGTTTGTCATTCTCGCGCGCTGCTTCCGCTTTCCCAACACTCTCAATTGCTTCGGTACGCTCCAGCGTAATGGCTACAAGAGTTGAAAGCGCATCCAGGCTCTCATGCGAGAGAATTGTTTTCGAAATTCCAATCGCTCCAATGCTCCTAATTCCCAGCCGGAGGGGGATAAACGCGAGCCCCGCATCAGAATCGAAAATTGGCTCTCCCCGCGCGGCTACGGATTGCAAACGCGCGGCCTCAATCGCGGCTGTATCTTTGCCAGAGCGGTATATATCCGTTTTCTGAAGAACGTATATTGCCGCTTCCTTACATCCAAAAGTTTCCACGATATGCCGCGGAGCGATATTCAGCAGCTCAGGCACGTTTTTAAGAGTAAGCAGGCGTTGCGTAAATGCGTAGAGATATTCAATCTCGCGGCGGCGCTGTGTTGCCCGCAAAGCTTCGCGGCGCGCGCGTTCTGAAAGCTGGCCGGCGATGACGGCAGTCGCCAAAAAGGCGAAAAGCGCGATCCAGTTCTGCGATTCGGCGATAGTCAAAGTCCCAAGCGGAGGCAGAAAGAAGAAGTTGAAAGCCAGCGTTGACAGCACCGCTAAAAGCGCGGCATACCAGAATCCCCAGATTGCAGATGCGATCAAAACTGCAAGCAACAGACTCAAAGCCACTGTTGTTCCGTTTGCGTTTGGCCCATGCTTATAGAAAAGGGCGATGGCAGGTACGATGAACAGATAGGCGGTTTTTGCGAGCACCTGCTTCACGCGCGGCTTCACGTGCGTGATTGTAATGCAGGCAGGAGTAAAGCCAACATGCGTTTCCAGCATTTAGTTTCTCCGCGCAGAATGCTAAAAAATAAAGAATTCATAAAGAATCCGGCTATTTCTCGACAAACAGAGCTTTTCCAGATGACAATGGCAGCGTGCAAAAGCATCCTGACCGAGGGCTCGAGGAAGTTGCGACTGAAAAGGGGCAGGGCATTTTCAAGCTTTTTCTCGGGTATGCACCAGGCGTCGGCAAAACGTACAGTATGTTGAGTGAAGGAATCCGGCGCTATAGCCGTGGCGAAGACGTGATCGTAGGTCTGGTGGAAACTCACGGCCGCCCGGGTATTGCCGATCTCGCAGCGAAGTTGGAAGCTGTTCCGCGCAAGCAGGTCGAATACAAGGGAACGATTTTCACGGAAATGGATGTAGACGCAATTCTGGCACGCAAGCCTGCTGTTGCTCTCGTTGATGAACTGGCCCACACGAATATTGAAGGAAGTAAACATCCCAAGCGGTATGAGGATGTGATTGAGTTGCTTGATGCCGGGATTGACGTGCTTTCCACAGTTAATGTGCAGCACATCGAGAGCCTGAATCCGCTGGTGGAACGCATTACAGGTATACGCGTCCGTGAAACGGTGCCCGACTGGGTCATTCAACGTGCCGAAGAGATAGTGATGTCCGATCTTACTCCGGAGGCATTGCAGACGCGGATGCGTCGAGGCGATATTTATCCGCTCGAGAAGGCCGAGCGCGCACTGGGAAATTTCTTTGGCCGCGGCAACCTGATTGCATTACGCGAACTCGCTTTGCGGCAAGTCGCGCAAGTGGTAGACAAAAGTCTGGAGGCGCATTGGACGCGCGAAGGACTGCAACCTGCAGTTACGATCCGGGAAAAAATTGCCGTTGCGGTCAGCTCCAACCCTGCGGCGCAATATCTGATTGCGCGCGGCGGACGCATGGCGCAAGGCATTGATGCAGAATTTTATGTTGTATATGTGGATTCGCCGGATGATCAGGGCGAAGATAACCGCCGCTCGTTACAGGAAAATATTCGCTTTGCTGAGAACATGGGCGCGACTGTTGTCCGGCTCGCGCGCGGGAATATTGCGGAGAGGGTTGCTGAGTTTGTCGGCGAAAAGCATATTACGCACGTTATTTTTGGGCGTTCAGCGCAGGAAGGATGGCGAAAATATCTGCACCTTACAGTCATTCAAAAATTTCTGCGGCATGCGCCCCCCATTGATGTGCATATCGTGACGCAAGAGGCGAAATGACTCTTCCAGATCACCGTCGAATTTTGATCGTGGACGATGAGCCACAAATCACCAGGGTGTTGCGTACCTCTCTCGACGCTCATGGATATGATTTGCGGGTAGCCAATGACGGTGATACGGCTTTGCAAATTGCTCGTGACTGGCCGCCAGACCTCATGATTACGGATCTCTCCATGCCTGTGATGGACGGCCTGGAACTCTGCCGCCGTTTTCGTGTGAAGTCAAATGCTCCCATTATTGTTCTTTCGGTGAAAGGCGAAGAGCGCACCAAAGTGCAGGCCCTCGATGCGGGCGCCGATGACTATGTGACCAAACCGTTCGGAATCAATGAACTTCTTGCGCGCGTACGCGCAAACTTGAGACGCATGCCGCAGGAAGAGAACAAGGGTGGAACTATTGAAGAGGGTGATTTCCGCATTGACATTGATGCCCACCTAATCTTGGTGCGCGGCCAAGAAGTAAAGTTGACCCCAAAAGAATTCGACGTTCTGGTCTACCTGGCGCGCAATGCGCATAGAGTCGTAACGCACCGCAAGTTATTGTCCGCCGTGTGGGGAGCCAATAGTACAGAACAGCCGGAGTATTTACGCGTATTTATTGGCCAACTGCGAAAAAAGATAGAGGCTGATAAAGATTCTCCCTCCTACATCCTTACCGAGCCATGGATCGGCTATCGTTTTGAGCCGGGCAGAGCGGACTCGCAATAGATTTGTCCCCGTCTTTTCTTCAGGTTGTGTCACTTACGTTTTCCTTACGAACCTTTTAGTCCGCCATTATGCACACTTTGCTGAAATGAGATTGAAGTCAGTCTGGACTTGGCTCGGCTGAGAGGCGGTACATGACGTCTCTGTTGATTTTCGTCGGAATAGCATTGGCGGGTTGCGCCTTCTTGCTCTATTTTCTGTATGCGCTTTGGCGGGAGGCGCATAGGTCTCGCCCTAGCCCAGGCAGAAATTCAGAACGTTTGGCTACTTTGAAACTGGCAAACTTTCCCATGGTTCGTTTGCGGCAGATTGCGAGCATCACTGCCGAGTCAACTGAGGCAAGCCTGATCCGTACATCCCAGCCGCTATCCACAGATTCCCACCAGGGCAGCCAGTCCGCCAGCGGAAGGAGTGGCTGTGTCCTTGATCCGCACAATGCGGTACATATCGAGCAGCACGACCAGCACACCGCCTGCAATGATGAAGGGAAAACTGAGGCTCATCCACCAGTTAATGGCGTTCGCGGCATGCATGGTCTTTTCCGGCGCAACGTTCGGTAACGTAATTTCCGCAATGAGGTTGGTCTTGCATAACCATGCGAACAAGCCCCAGCCCATGCCATCGGTAAAAAGGCGCACCGTGGCGCGAAGGCGGGTCCAGTAAGGACGGAAGAGATTCACCATTGAGAAAGCGCAGGTGACCAGCATCAAGGCCAGAATGCTCCAGAAATAAATTCTCCACGATGGGGCCAGAATAATTTTGAGGTCGGGCTGATTTACCATCACCGGCGATGACATGAAAGTGAGCCAAAAGGCGCAAACTGCGAGAAGCGCTACGACTTCTGCAATGGAATTGGTTCGCTTGATGCGGTTTGCGTCGCGAAGCGGCGGCAATTTGCGCGGGTTCCATTTTTCCAGAAACCCTGATTTAAGGGCATATTTTTCCACAACGGCAAAGGCAAACGTGACCGACGCGAAGATGTAAACCAAAGCCATCCAGAAGCCATGCAGCGTTCCAACGATCAGGTTGCCGGCCGCATTCCCGCGGTAAGAAGGAACGAATATATTCAGGCATATCCAGACGGCCAGCCACGGGACAAAGCAGAACAGCCACGCCATCTTCAGCACGAGCAGATAAATGGGATAGAGGACTGGCCCGATCAGACTTTGCTGTGGCAGATATCGGTTGGCGACCATGATAGGACTGCCACGCTGTTTGAGCACCTCTTCCAAGTCGGCCTCGGTGAGCTTGCGGCCGAGTTCAGATTCTTTGTCCTCGACCTGCGAGCGGATATCCTCGGAAAGTTCAGCAAGGATGTCCCGTTTTTGCGTCTTCGGCAGCCAGAATCCAACAGCCTGCAAATACCGTTCGATGAGTTCCATAAATTTATTCCTCGGTTAAAATTTGTTCGAGTGAAGCGTTAATGTTTTCCCACTCCTCAATCAGTTGCTTGAAGATTCGTTTGCCCTCCGCAGAGAGACGGTAGAAGCGTTTGTTGCGCTTATCTTCTTCGCGCCACTCGCTGACCAGTAGACCTTGGGTTTCCAGCCGCCGCAGCAGGGGATAAAGCGTGCCCTCATCAATGGGCAGGCCAGCGTCTTCCATCGCCTTGCGCAGGGTGTAACCGTAGCGCTCAGTTTTTAACTGGCCAAGGACGGCAATAATCAGGCAGCCCCGGCGAAGTTCCAGTCGGAGGTTTTCGAAGACATCTGTGCTAGCCGGGTTGCTGGAATGGTTGCTACTGTTCTTCATATAGTATGCGATACACACTGTATGTCGCATGGTATAGGAAGTCAAGCAAATTTTTACATGGGATTAAAAATCCGGCAATCCTCCTATTTTTAAAGATGAGAAGAAAAAGACAATGAGTTAGAGAGATGGCTCTAAACCACTGAATATGCGAAAGATATGTAAGCGAAGAGGTGTTTTCGCCAACACCTTCGGCGCGCCCACACGAGGTCATTCTGACTCGGTGAATTCTACTTGGTGGTTATGGACAGGAAAGTATTTGTGTGTGGGACATCCCACATTCGCAGATATTTCGTTTTCGAGGGCGGCCAAAAGAGCAAGAACTACTTTGCTGCCAGTTCGAGGTCTGCGTCCCTTCGCGTAATACCCTTCACGTAGTCGGGATAATTAGCATAGACCATCACGTGAAAAGTTGGCTCTTCGAATTCCTCAATGGCATACAGGTACCCACGCTTGCGAAGGGAGTAGAGCACATTCCTCATCCAGGTTCTGCCTGCGGCAGACATGGAATGCTTGGAAATATCCAGGGTAGCTCCCGTAAGGTGGGATGAGCGGAGCGCCCCAAAGGCGTCTGCTGCATTGCCGTTTCTGCGGGCTAGCATCAGCTGCCTGGTCACTGTCCGCACCAGGCTGCTGACCCGCAAACGTCTCCCGAATTTTGCGTAGTACTCACGGCCCAGGCGGTCCAGAAATAATTTTGTCCACGGGCGGCAATAGCGGTAGGCCGAGGGAATGGCGTGCAAATAGTAGAAACGGGTGCTTGATGGCACCCGCACCAGCAGGCCGTTCTGGGCGAAACGTTGGACCATGGCGACATCGCGCATGCGGGAAAGATTGTCGGCGTCAGCACGCGCATTTTGAATGATTGGAGATGAAACATCGGCCACAAGCAGATCGCGGCTTCCTGCCCACATGGAAACGGAAGAAAACAGAACGGCGAGAACGCAAACCAACCCACGCATAGGTAAGTTGTCAGCTTAAAACTCCTGCCACTCACAATTCAACCGAGAATTTGCAAATTGGATTACAAAAGTGTGTACTCCGAAATTTTTACACGCTCAATCTGGCCGTCGCACGAAATCAAAACTTCTTCGCAATCATGTTGCCGTAGATTGAGTCGCGTCACGATCAATCGAGTCCTATGAGGTGATGAGAAATAGAGAACTTAATAGGTCTTGCCGCAATACCACTTCTGATCGGGTGATCTCGGGGAGACCTTGGCACTCACGAGTTATGCGCCTTCGACGAACAAAAGAAAATCCTGCGGAGACCCGGCTTCCACCCCTTGCCTTCTCCGCCAGGACATTTGTGTGCTATATGGTTCGACATCCTAAAAAAAGCTCCCCAGGGTGTGGTGATCGTAATGCGCGTCGCCTTGATCACGCCGCCGATATGTTCCGAGGGTGACCCATCCGGGTTGGTGGCATCAAGGATGAATGTTCCCGCATAGTGACTGCCGTGCTGGCTCACAAAGACGGTTTCTTGAAAGCCGGTTGGACCGGCGGGGTTGCCAATGCCACTGGGGGCATTTGAAGTGTCGTTACCCAAGGCAAACTGGTTCAGCTTATGCGGAAGAGGCCCGTACGCTGCCAAACCTTCATGCAGAAGTTTGCGCCCTGTACGGTGATTTCTTTGCCGCCCAACCGGTCGGTTTGCAAGAGGTGCAGCGTGCAATTTTCTACGCTCCGCAAGGTTATAATCAAGGTAGTTTCTTCTTGCTCATAATCCGCAATGTAGATTCGCCATCATGCCGTTCGATGGCGGCGTTTTTTAAGGGCAAAGTTTCGAGGAGCATTCATGGCGCTGCAGAAGACTGAAAAAATCTGGCATAACGGCAAATTCATCAACTGGGATGATGCAAAGATTCACGTGATGTCACACGTGGTCCATTACGGATCGTCGGTGTTTGAAGGGATCCGCTGCTACGAACTACCCGGTGGCCCGGCAATTTTCCGCGCGCAGGAACATGCGCAACGCCTGCTTGACTCCGCCAAGATTTACCGCATGGACCTCGAATACACGCGCGAGCAGTTGGTTTCCGCCATGGTTGATTTGGTAAAGGCGAATGGCGCATGGCCGTGTTATATCCGCCCCATCGTGTTTCGCGGCTATGGCGATGCCGGCGTTACTCCCGTGAATTGCCCGGTTGAGGTCTACATCATTAATTATCCCTGGGGAAAATATCTTGCGGGAGATGATTCTGGCGTGGATGTGTGCATCTCCTCGTGGACGCGCATCGCGCCCAATACGCTGCCGGCGATGGCGAAGTCCGGCGCGAATTATATGAATTCGCAGCTCATCCGGATGGAAGCTGCGGTAAACGGCTACATCGAAGGCATTGCGCTCGATACTAACGGCTACGTGAGCGAAGGTTCAGGCGAAAATATTTTTGTGGTGCGCAATGGCGTTCTGCAAACTGCGCCGCTCGGCAATTCCGTGCTGCCGGGCATAACCCGTGACGCTGTGTTGACCATCGCCCGCGACCTCGGCATTCCAGTGGTCGAATCCGGTATTCCGCGCGAGATGCTCTATATTGCCGACGAAGTTTTCTTCACTGGGACCGCGGCCGAAGTTACTCCCATCCGTTCTGTAGACAGGATTAAAGTCGGTAAGGGCGCGATGGGTCCGGTGACGAAATCTATTCAGAAGGAATTCTTTGCCATTGTGCACGGAGAAAAGCCGGACCGTTTTCATTGGTTCACGCCTGTTCCGGTAAAGAGCGGCCAGCCGGTGAGCGTGTAGTTGCCCGATGAGCTTCGCGACGCGGACAGGTCCGCCTGCATTCTAAAAAAGCGCAGGTTCCACCGCTTTCACCCACATTGGACTAGTCGCGCGGGATATTTCTTAAATATACGGTCCGCGGTCAAGATCGTCATGTCTTCCATAATTGCCTGGGCAATAATGAACCGGTCGAAGGGATCAAAATGGTGGAATGGAAGATCGTAAACCTTCAGGGAGTGCGCGTGCGTAATTGGCAGCGGGTGAATGTTTTGCTCCGCCAGTCTCTTGGGAACGTAACGGGCCGGAACGTCAGGGAGATGGTATTTCCCTAGCTGCGTTTTGATGGCTATCTCCCAGGAACTGGCTGCGGACAGGAAAAACTCAGCGTCGCTGCCGAGCAAATCCAGACCTCTTTTGCCAATCCGCTCGGCGGGGCCAACGCTCCAGAGCCAGACAACCGTGTCCAGCAAATACTTCATTTACGCTTCCGGCGTCTAGTGGTTTTGGGAAGTTTTCCCCCATAGAACGCCGCCAAGAGCTCGTCTGGCAGGGCATTGGAATCATCTGCAATCCAGATGCGGCCGCGGTCGATTCCGAGTGGCCGTTGGCTCATTTTCGGTTCTACCGGAACCAGCCTCGCCACAGGCGTTCCAGCGCGTGCGATCGTAACCTCTTCTCCCTCGGCAACTCGCTGCAAAAGCCGGGAAAGGTAGGTTTTGGCCTGATGGACGTTTATTTCCATAACTCTCTCGGTAATGTTAGCTAAGTATATTAGCTAAGTCAACCATTCTGGTTTTAAGAGCTTGCCCGTAGGAATGCAGGGAGCCATCACGGGGTGACCGGGAACGCGCCCTCTCAGCTGTGTTATAGTTCGGCCAAGAGATGGGATCACTGTTCTTCTTCTTTGCGTCGTGGTGGGGAATTATTCTGCAAGCAATTGCAGTCATCCACTTCATTCGCAGGCGCCCCGATATTTACTGGCTCTTCATCATCCTTTTCCTGGGATGGCTGGGCGCGCTCGTCTATATCGCAGTTGAAATGGTGCCGGATGCCGGTATGGCCCGGCAGTCGTTCCAGGTATTTCCACGCAGAAAAAGAATTGGCGAGTTGGAACGGGAAATTTTCGATAATCCTTCCGCGGGGAATTACGAAGAGCTCGCTGATTTGTATATGGAGGAGGGAAGATACGCCCGCGCCAGAGAGTGCTATACCAAATCCATCTCTTCGCGTACGGACTCTCCCGATCCATTTTACCGGCGGGGCCTGGCGGCAGTTTACATGGGCGACTTCGAGGCGGCGTTGCCCGATCTTGAAAGAACCGTCACACAGGACGAGAAGTATGATTTTTACCGGGCCGCGGGATTGCTGGCGCACGTTTACGCCAGTACCGGCCAGCCTGCCAGGGCCGAAGAACTTTTTCAGCGGGTCACAAAAATTTCCACGCTTTCAGAAACTTATTACAACTACGCGCAGTTCCTGCAAGCGCAAAAACGCGACTCGGAAGCCCGGCAGTGGGCGCGAAAAATCCTGGAGAAAAGGCCGAATATGCCCGGCTACTTGCGGCGGCGCGAGCGGCCCTGGTTCCGCAAAGCCTCGGCGCTCTTGGCCAGGCTTCCAGCTTAACGCCGCCGCCCCGCCCGGCCGGCTATTCATGCTACATTTCCAGCAGCGGCAATTGCGTTAAACCTCTATGGATTCCCGGCTGATCCTCATTAATCTGCTCATCAAGCTTGGCGTGGCCGCTGCTGTGGCCAGCGCGCTGGTGCGCTCGGTCGAATTCAAGTCGTTGCTGTTCCGGGAAGAACGCACCCTCAAACAGCGTATTTACCTCTCTCTGTGGATCGGAATTCCCATCGCGCTCGGCGTTTGGGTGCGGTTTACGCAGAAGAGCTTTTTTGCCGGCGATCTTTCATTTGAGACCACCATTCTTTTGGGCGTCATCGCGGGCCGTTTCGCCGGAGTCAGCGGCGGAATTCTATTGGCTCTCCCCGCGTTATTCCACGGAGAGTGGGCAACGCTTCCTTTGAACATTGTTTTCGGATTGGTTGCGGGCCAACTGCGCATGATGGCCCCCGACCTTGAAGATATCTGGTCTTTTTCTCCCTTTGTGGACCTCAGTTTGTACCGCATGGTCCGCCGCAATCTTCCTAAGCCACGGCTATTTGACTGGCAGATCGCGTTTTTTATTACGATTGTGGGCCTGCGGCTGATTCACAGCCAGATTGCGCGTTTTCCCGGCCACCTTACCTACAGCCTTGAGAGTTCGAGTTTCTGGGTAGAGGTGGCAATTTACTTCACGTCGGTTACGGTGATCGGCACGGAACTCAAAATATGGAACAGCGTGCGGATACAGATCAAGCTCGAGGAACAGCAGCGCATGCTGCTCCACGCGCGCATGGAAGCTTTGCAGAACCAGATCAATCCCCACTTTTTGTTTAATACATTGAATTCGGTTTCTTCCCTGGTGCGTTTTGATCCCGATACGGCGCGCGAAATGATCATTAAACTGGCGAATATTCTGCGCCGTTTATTGCACAGCAGCGATGCATTTGTACCCCTGCGCGACGAAATTGAATTTATTGACGATTATCTGGATATTGAAGTCGTGCGTTTCGGCCATGACAAATTGCGCGTTATCAAAGACCTCGACCCAAGTTCCCTCGATGTGATGGTGCCCAGCATGTTATTGCAGCCGCTGGTGGAGAATTCCATTAAGCATGGACTTTCGACCAAGCTGGATGGAGGCAGCGTCCATTTGCGCAGCCGGTTAAGCGAGTCGAAACTGGTGTTGGAAGTGGAAGACGATGGCGTGGGCATGGGCGCGGCAAACCTGCTGGAAAAACCCGATGGTCTCGGCGGGACCGGCATTGGCATGGCGAACGTAGCCGAGCGGCTGAAGGTGCTTTACGGCGGCTCAGCGAAGATGACCATTGACAGCCTGGAAGGGAAGGGAACGCTGGTCCGGCTGCGCCTGCCGGTTCTTTCGGGCGACGAGTCGCTGCCCCTCGTCTACGAAGAACGCTCCAGCACCCGTCGGTAAAAACTCTCATACTGCTCGATAATGCGTGCTGCTGAAAAGCGTGCCTCTGCTGCTTCCCGGCATGCCTTGCCCATTTCCTGCAAGCGGCTCTCATTAGTGAGTAGTACGCTGGCGTATTCTGCCATGCTGTCTACATCACCCACGCTGGCCAGGTATCCCGTTTTGCCGTGCTCCACCACCTCCGGGACCCCGCCCACGCGGGTGGCAATTGGCACGGCTTCACACGCCATAGCTTCGAGCGCCGCCAATCCGAATGATTCCAGTTCACTCGGCATCAGCATTACGTCTGCCAGGGCGAGTTTCTCGTAAACCTCGTCCTGCTTGCCGAGGAATAGCACGTCACCGTGAATGCCTTTCTGCACCGCCAGCCATTCGGCGCGCGAGCGGTCCGGACCATCGCCAATCAGCAGCAGCTTGGAAGGAACGCGTTTTCTCACGCGGTCGAAAATCTCAATTGTGTCAGTCACACGTTTCACGGGACGGAAGTTGGAAAGATGCACCAGAATGCGTTCGCCATTCGGCGCATACTCGACGCGCCGTTCGGCGGCATGTTCGTCGCGCCGGTAAATTTCGCAATTCACGAAGTTGTAAATGACGTCAATGTGGTTCGCGATGTCGAACTCGCGGAGCGTGCGTTCCCGCAAGTAATTGGAAATCGCAGTGACCCCATCGCTTTGTTCAATGGAAAAACGCGTAATCGGCAAATAAGAACGGTCCTGCCCGACGAGCGTAATGTCGGTGCCATGCAACGTGGTCACAAAGGGAAGCTTCCGTTGGGTCTTTCCGGCGGCGAGCATTTGACGCGCCAGCATCGCGCTTACCGAATGCGGAATGGCATAGTGCACATGCAGCAGGTCTAACTCATAAAGCTCCGCCACTTCCGCCATGCGAGTCGCTAATGCCAAATCGTAAGGCGGGTAATCGAACAGCGGGTATCTTGAGACTTCAACCTCGTGATAATGGATATTGGGATGCACTCCGGTCAGCCGGATAGGAGGCGCGTATGAGATGAAATGGATTTCATGCCCGCGGTTGGCGAGTTCCAGTCCCAGCTCTGTGGCCACGACGCCGCTGCCGCCGTAAGTTGGATAGCATGTGATTCCCAGTTTCACGCGTGACACTTTCGAAGACGGAATTTTAGGGCGTAAAAGGAAATGGTTCTGAAGATTCGATGGCCGAAAGCTTCTCCGGATTCAGTTTTTACGAGGCCCTTTTCTATTTTGCCGGAGCCTGGTTACATGCCGAGCGATATATATCTATCGCGGGCCGAGGCGGTTCTCGTCCAGTTTGTCCAGGTATTGCTGTAACCGGTCCTGTACGGCCCGGTCAAGTCCATTGAACTCAATGCCCATGCCCACTCCGGGATCACTGGCCCGCACTATGCCCGGCGCGCTGATTTTCTCAGAGTCCATCCACAACGTCACATAAACCATTGTGCCCAACGGCAACGGCACTAAAATTTCAACATAACATCCGCGCCCGCTGATGTCAGTTGCGTTGGTTTGCATGTGGGCGGCCATGTTGCGTCCATCTTGTATTTCGATGGGGAAGCGGATCTTGTGTCTTAAAAATGAACGTTTGTCGCGTCCGCTCGGTTGCGGAGTTGCGCCCGGAGCATCTGCTGGTACCAGTTCCTTCCACGGGCACTCTTGATTTTCCAGGATCTGTACTTCCGCGTTGATTCTTTGCGGCAACAAAGCTGCGGCCACCCGCGTGACTTTGAACCGCGCCTTCTTATCGGCGAGCTGCACGCCAATAACATCACCCACATTTAACTGACATTCTAATGAAGCTAAAACCGCCCCAGTTCTCGATAGCTGCTGGGCGTGGACGTTCTGGAAAAAAGCATGACCGCTCGCGTCCATTCCTATAACGCGAACTAAAGGACCTGCATTCTGAGACGAATTCTCGGCCACCGCGCTATCCTTTTCTTTTGGGAATCTTTGCACAATGATACATGAGTTGTCTCTTTGGAATTAACAACTTAGGTACCATATACGACATGTCCCTATCGTGTCGCCAAGTCTCGGTAAGAAACCGCCTGAATGGATCGCCGGGCAAGAACCCCTTCGTTTTTCAACGAGATAAGCCCATTCAGTTCAACCTCTCGCGATTGCAGGAGCCGCGTGGTAGTGCTCCGCAGCGCAGCATCGTTGTAGCCAGGATGGCATACCAGCTCCCAAGTTCCTTCCGGCATAGCATCAATAATTTTTTGCATCAGCTTTTTATTCAGAACCCCTGCGGCAACAATGCCTAACGACCCGTCCGGAGTGTTCAATCCGGCTTCATTGACCAACCGGCGAAAGTTATGCGCATAAATTTGAAGCATGCCCATCTGCATGGCCCGTTTCCATTCACCGGTAATGCAGGAAAAGCGAAGCGGTTCAAACGGATTACGAATACTTCGTATGCCGCAGGCTTTGGCTGCCTTGAGCACTGGCGAAAGAACGTTAGGAAAGATGTGCGTGTGTTTGTGGGTGTCTATGTGGGACACGTTCACGCCTCCATCTTGCAGCTTGCGGATTTGCGCTATAGCTTCGGCCTCAATCTCCTCCCCGGAATAATACCCACGAAGCGCGGAGAATGCGAACTTGCCCAGGCTGCGCTGGAACTGCGCGTTACGGCTCGCGGGCGCTGATGCATCGCTTTGAGAGCCGCGATCTTCAGCCAGTAATGTGGACGTTTTGCCGGGTAGCAAAGGCGTGCCATCCACAAGCACGACATGGCAGCCGACACTCAATTCCGGCGCTGTGCGAGAGAGCGCAACTGCATCATCGAAGGCGTGCCCGCCCGCCATCAACGTGGCAGATGTGACCATGCCTTTCTGATGGGCCTCGAGAATGGCGCGGTTCACTCCCGCGGTAAGTCCGAAATCGTCTGCGTTCACTATCAGCCGGCGCACCGCTCAGTCTAGCAGGCTGATTGCGTCTTAGTTGTCTGAGCTTCCGGCGGGGCCTTCGTCATTTGGGACAGTAATAGGGAGGCTGGCCGTCTGCCGTTTCGGATGCGAAGTTTTCGGCTGGCTTGGTCGTACCAGCATTCCGGCACTGTAGCGGCCCTGGTTCTCCACGTCGTAATTTTTCGGTAATTTTGGAATGCGGGCTGACTCGCCGCCGAGCTGGCTGATGTCTTTCAGAATGATTTCCGCCCGCCCGTCATACCCTTTGATGCTGCCGTGGATTTCCGCCACTTTGCCCTCAAGCAAGCGGATATCGCCAACTTGTCTCAAGTCGGAAGCGAAGATCACGACGCTGAAAGGACAAGTTCGATAGTCCTCACAGAAGTCGAGATAATGCACCCCGCGCCGGCCTGTTTGTATGCGCAGGACCTTGCCCGTGATACAAGTTCTTTCGCCAATGTGCCGGCGCGCTTCGCTAAACGGAATACACTCAGCGGACGCGGTGCCCGCAACGAAAATTGTGAGCAACAGCGCGAATATTCCCGGTGCTTTCACGCTCTCTATTTTCCAGTGAGCACGGCCAACGTGGAAGGCGATTGGCCGGAATATTCGCAAATCTTCCCAAAACAGAAAAGCACCGGAATAGCTTCCGGTGCTGCATGGCAAGTTGTACCGTTTAATGCTGAAACGATTGAATGCTAAACGATTAGCGCTGGAACGATTTGATCGCCGAGGCTTCGTCGTCCTTTACGTCGAACACCGTGTAAAGCTTCGTGATCTGAAGCAGGTCATGGACCTTTTTGGTCAGGTTGAGCAACTTGAGTTCGCCCCCCTGGTTGCGCACCGTGGTAAAAGCACTCACCAGTTCGCCGATGCCGGAGCTGTCAATGTAGCTGACCTCAGCCAGATTCAGCAGAATTTTCTTATGACCCTTGGAGAGCAGATCGCGCACGGTGTCGCGCAAAGTTATGCTGCCTTCTCCCAACGTAATACGGCCATTGCAGTCGAGAACGCTTACCCCGTCCACCTGACGAGAACTGATTTTCATTGTCACTAGGAAGCCTCCTTGCCCTCGGATGATCCGTGGACGTGTTTTACAAGTTTGATTTCAGTGCCCGCATGGGAAGGATGAATCTGCACCTCATCCATGAACGAGCGCATCAGAAAAATACCGCGGCCAGAACTCTTCAGCAGATTTTCTGGCGCCAGCGGATTCGGAATGCTTTCCGGATCCATTCCATGGCCCTGGTCCTGAATGGTGATGACCAGGTCACGCGCAGTCTTCTCAAAATTGAGCGTTACTTTTTTCGCAGGGTCGTATTCATTTCCATGCAATACCGCATTGATGGCCGCCTCGCGCACGGCCATGGAAATCTGCATGACCTCATTTTCTTCAAAACCGGCATCGGCCGCGATGCGGCTGGCAGTCTGCTCGGCATTATCAACAGTCTCCAGTGTCGAATCCATCGTAAAGGAGACCTTTTGCTCGGTCATGGCGAGAATTGAATGAAAACGAAACAGGCAATAATGGACAACCGTCCTGCAACCAGCCCTTAATCCCAAGTTGTGGTGCAACTTTTGCAAAACCGCATGAATTCGGTAGTTTCGCCTGTTCAACATGCAAATGTCAACGCGGCTGGGCTGCCGGTGCCGGGCGGCCCGCTAGGTCCGCGAATAAATATCCGGGAAATTAGCACAAAATACGCCGCAAATCTGGATTCTCGTCCTTCAGTTGAGTATGCTCACGGCATGAGCAATCTCGCGCTAACAGAGCTGCTTGGCAGCCCGGTGTTCGACATGGCGGGCAAGCCTGCCGGCAAAGTGCGCGAAGTGGCCCTCGCTCCTCATGAGGACCGGGCAAAGGTAGCATCGTTCATTGTTCACGGCAAGGGTGGAGACCGCCTGCTGCCATTGACGTCGGTGAATTTCGTCAACGGCGGCATTCGCGCTTCCACGTCCTCCGCTCAGTGGGCCCCTGGCAAGGAGGCCGAAGGACTTTTTTTATTAAGCCGCGACCTGCTCGACCAGCAGGTCATTGACGTCCACGGGCGCAAGGTGGTTCGGGTGAACGATGTCGAGATTTACCGCGAAACTATCGAAAACCACCCCATCCTTAAGATTGGTTCGGTAGATGTGGGCGTGCGAGGCGCGGTCCGGCGCCTGCTGAAGGGAGTGGTTCCCAATGCCGCCCTGCGCGCGCTTCTCCGTCAGATTCCGGAGAGGCCAATCCCCTGGGAATTTGTGGACCTGATCGAAACTGACCCTTCGCGGCGGGTAAAACTGAAAATTTCTCACGACCGGCTGGCCAAGCTCCATCCTGCTGATATCGCCGACATCGTCGAAGATTTGGCGCCCGCTGAGCGGCAGGCCGTATTCCAGACGCTCGACGAAGAAGTGGCCGCCGGCGCCCTGGAAGAAGTTCAGCCCAAAGTACAAAAGGCCATTTTGGAATCGCTCGGTTCCGAGCGCGCGGCTGAAATTGTGGAAGAAATGGAGCCGGATGCCGCCGCTGACCTGCTGGCCGACCTGACCGAAGAGCGCAGTTCGCAGATATTGCAGGAAATGGAGCCCGAAGAGCGGCAGGAAGTTTCTGACCTGCTCGAATTCAAGGAAAATACCGCTGCCGGGCGGATGAACACTACCTATCTGGCGCTTGACGTGGCTTCCACGGTAAACGATGCCATTGAAAAATTGAGAAATTTCGAAGGCGGCGTGGAAAATATTAATACGATCTATCTGGTGGATTCCGGAGGAACTTTGGCAGGCGCGGTGCCACTGGTAAATTTGGTCCTGGGCAAAGGAGAAGAGCCCATGTTTTCTCTGACTCAGGAACCTTTGATTTCCTGCGCGGCTGACACCAATGAGTGGGAAGTTGCCGAACTTTTCGACAAATACAACCTGCTGACACTACCCGTGGTGGATAAGAACAATAAACTGACCGGCGTAATTACCTCTGACGATGTCATTAGTCTGCTCCGCTCGAAGTGGTAATTATTGAGGCCCCAGCAGCGTTCTCTGCCAACTGCGGTAAACTCCTGCGATTCCCGAGTGGTTTTCACCTCTAGCAACCTTTTCCTTGGGAAAGGCGACGGCAGTCATGAGCAGCCCGGTAAACGTAACGACCAAAAGCATGATTTGTTGCCAAGCGGAGAGCATGGTGGCATTGCCGAGCAATGTGAGTCCGCCAAAGCAGAACAAAAGATGTACACAGAAAACCTGCAGGGAAGCCTGCCCCATGAGTATAAGGGGCCGCACGGAAAGCTTTTGCAGTACGGAAGGGAAGCAGATCAGCAAAACGGAAATCGCGGCAAAATCTATGAGGCGGACCGCGCCCAAATGCCATTTGTCGAAGCACACCTCCAAAACACCCAGCTCGATTTTGGTCCCCACGGCATAACGCAAGACCAAAAGTATTGGAGCAACAATCGCCGCCGGAACCAGCAGCTTTGACGCCCACGCCCGCGTGGGCATATTGTCCTCCGCCCATCGCGTACCAAACCACAAACCAAGCACCCACAAAAACTGCCATGCCCAAAGATCGAAGGCGCCCATCTCCTTCAGGGGAATGGTCAGGCCCAAGTGCCGCGCGGCAAAATCATGGCTTATCTGCCGGAAACCGAATTGCGCCGCCAGCCAAAGGGCGAACGATATTCCCAAGACCCAGCCCCATTTTTTACGCACTCCCGCGAATAGAACGACCGGAGTGAACAGGAGGAAGAAAATGTACATGGGAAGAATATCGAGCAGGGGTGGGCGATAAATCAAAAGCGCGCTGTTCACGATGGCGTGTTTGGCTCCGGCAATAAAGTAGTAGTCGAGAAGGTAGAAGAGACCCTGCCGCTTGCCGCTTGCCGCAATGGGCACCGCGACGATGAATGCAAATGCCAACAAGAATATGTGATAGATGTAAAGGCGGAACGTCCGGCTCCATATTCGCCGCCACATGGCCCGGACGCCCTGCTTCAAGGACATGCGCCGATAGATAAGCCCGGTAAACAGCGCCGAAAGAAAAATAAATCCTTCAGCGGAGGAAACAAAGCCGAAAGTCTGGTTGGCGGCTGCGCTGGCCCGTGTGGGCAGATGAGTCAGCGTCATCCACACCAGCATCAGTCCGCGCGCCGCATCAAGTTCGAGCCGTCTTTGCATGACTTCCTTGATTAGATACAAATCCGGAGCAAATGGCTTTGCCCGGCAAAAGATTTGTGCCGGATTGTTCATCCGGCGCTTTCACGTTTATTCTGACATTCAAATGCTTACATCATCCGGCATGATTGTGGGCCAACCATGAGAAAACTACCACTTACCGGTGTACGTGTGCTGGTAGGCCGCGCCCGCCATCAGGCCAGCGCGCTTTCGGCTGGATTGCGCGCGCTGGGAGCGGAGGTCCTGGAGATCCCCTTCATAAAGATTCGCAAGCCGCGCACGTATGCTCCGCTGGATGCGGCCATCCGGAACATTGCTCAATATCAATGGGTCATTCTCACCAGCGTCAATGGGGTCGAAGCGTTCTGGGCGAGGCTGGACAAGCAGGGAATCGGCCAACGTGATCTTTCGCACTTGCGCATTGCGGCCATTGGACCCGCCACGAAAGCTGCAATCGAAGCGCGTGGGATGAAGGTAAGCGTAGTGCCGCGTGAGTACGTCGCCGAATCGGTTGTGGCCACCCTGCGGAAGAAAGTAAAAGGCAAGCGCTTGCTGCTGGCCCGCGCCAAAGTCGCCCGGGATGTAATCCCGCGTGAACTGCGTGAAGCTGGAGCCAAAGTTGACGTAGTGGAAGCCTACGAGACCATGCTGCCGGGAAGATCCCGCGGCCGCCTTCGCGCGATCATGCGCAATCCCCGCCGGCGGCCACACGTCATTACATTCACCAGTTCATCCACGGTGAAAAACTTTGTCATGCTTCTGTGCGGTAGCGCAGGCGTTAATTCTAGCCTGAATGGATTGTTGCAAGATGTTCGACTGGCCTCCATAGGGCCAATCACATCCGCTACCCTAAGGGAACTGCATTTGCGTGTTGATATAGAAGCGAAGCAATACACCATCCCGGGCCTGATTGCGGTAATCAAGCGCGATTTTAGAAGTTAGTTTGATATTTTCCACAGTTTCGGCCCGCCGATTTAGGCGGAGGCCGCCTGCGCCGATCTCAATTGACTACGAAAACGCGCCGGAGGGATTACGAACTCGCGTTTGAATGCACGGTTGAAGGCGGCCTCGGATTCATAACCCACTTCGGCTGCGATCTGGGCCACTGAGTAACTGGTTGAGCTGAGCATCTGCGCGCCCACTTGGAGACGCCAGCGGGTCAGGTAGGCCATGGGAGGTTCATTCAGGTAATGCCGGAAGCGCTCGGCCAGTACCGAGCGCGAGGTGCCAGCCTCTCGCGCCAGAGCGGCGATCGTCCAGGGATGGGCTGGGTTGCGATGCATCAGAGCCAATGCTTTTCCGACTTCCGGGTCGCGGGCCCCGGCCAGCCACCCTTTCTGCTCGGGTGGCAGGTGCGCAATGTGCATCCGCAATGTTTCGACGAACAACACCTCTGAGAGCTTTGCCAGAACAGCTTCTCCTCCGGCCCGCGAGGTATCGGCCTGCTCAACCGAAAAGCGGATTGAGTTTTCCAGCCATCGTCCTGACGCATCGTTGCGGATGTTTACCTTGAAGACCGGCGGCAACCCACTCAGAAAGACTTGACTCAATCGCGGCTCGCATGCCATGAATCCGCAAACGAATTTTGTGACCTCGCCACCCCCGCCGAATTTCGAAAGCTTTAACCCATTGGCCACGATTCGCGCCAATTCTTTGGCTAAGTTCACTGTTTTCGTGGGCGGGCCGTTTTCTATGATATGCGCATCGCCATGCGGGAAAATCACGATATCACCAACGTTGAGCGTTATGCGCTCTCCATCTAACAGCCGCGCAGAGGCACGTCCTTCAGTCACCAAATGGTAGACGATTACGTGGCCGGCGCCCGGGGACAGGTGATTCACAATAGTGCCCGAGGCCGGAGAACAGAAACTCCACGGCGAAGAAAATTCTCCGTTGTAAAACAAGGCGCCCTGGAGCTTCACCACCTTCAACACCTCTGAAAGTACGTCCACACCGCCCCCCGGCACACCATCGCGAACTCTTGAGCAAATCATCACACGAGAACTGGGCCGCAAGCAAGAAAACCGGACGCGCGGGTAAGTACGACAGCCGGAAACAATGCATAGTAACGCCAGGAAGCAATTGCAAATACCTAAAGCACACAGGAGGACCATGAGCACTACTTCAACTGTATCGGACATCAATGGTCTAAAGGCACGGCTGAAAGAAACCTGGATGGCCGGCGACTATGATCTCTTCTCGCGTTACATGGAGCAGGGCGCGCGCATTTTCTACGAGCGACTTGATATCCCGGCCGGATGCCGGTTGCTAGACGTGGCCTGCGGCTCGGGTCAGGTTGCGCTGTGGGCGGCGCGCGATGGAGTGAACGTTACCGGCGTAGACATTGCGCCGAACCAAATACAACGTGCCCAGGCGCGTGCCCGGGCGGAAGGTCTCAACGCCCGTTTCATGGAGGGCGACGCCGAGGCCCTCCCGTTTGAAGATGCCAGCTTCGATGTCGTAACTAGCCTGATCGGCGCCATGTTTGCTCCGCGGCCGGAACTCGTGGCGCGTGAACTGCTGCGAGTCTGCGGTCCCGGAGGCACGATTGCCATGGGAAATTGGACGCGAGAGGGATTTGTGGGCCAAATGTTCAAGACCTTCGCCAAATTCGTTGCGCCTTCCGGTATGCCGGCTCCTGTTTTGTGGGGCGACGAGACTGTGGTCCGGGAGAGGTTGGGGCATGGAATCTCAGACCTCAAGATGACACGGCGCTACTACGATCTCACCTATCCGTTCCCGGTGGCAGACGTGGTGGAGTTCTTCCGCCAGTACTATGGCCCGACCAACCGGGCATTCGCCTCATTGGATGAAACTTCGGCGCGCGGCCTTCGTGAAGAACTCATTGCATTATGGTCTGCGCATAATCGCGCGGGGAATGAACTGACCGTCGTCCAGGCAGAGTATCTGGAAGTAATTGCAACTCGCGCCTGAGATGAGAGCATCGGCCCGCAAAAGCTAGAAGGGAATCCCGCACTTTTTGATGATGTGTGGGATTCCGGTTTAATCGTTCAGCGAGCATCCGCACTGCGCGGGCGGCACTTTTGCCTTCAGGAAATCGGCCACTCGCTGGTAGGCGTCAATTTGGTTTTCTACCCGGGCGAAGCCGTGGCCTTCGTTCTTGTATACCTTTAGCTCTGCCGAGCCGCCATTCTTCTTCACTGCGTCCACCACCTGCTGCGATTCTTCTTGGGGACAACGAGGGTCATTGCCGCCCGCGAGCAAAAGCAGTGGCGCTTTTATGCGGTCCACAAAGAAAATCGGCGAGCGGTCGCGGTAGCGTGCTTTGTTGGTTTCCAGATCGCCCATGGTGGCAATATCCGATTGTTGCAGCACCGGGTCTTCGTTCTGTATCTCTGTAAACCAG
>JAICKN010000232.1 GCA_025927855.1 Terriglobales bacterium | reverse complement strand
CGCGGATGGAAAAAGTCGCGGGCATCCAAATCATCGTTGCGGTTGAATTCCCATGCCTCTGCGTGGAACTGCTTGGTGCCTGATTTGAACACGAGGCTGACTTGCGCAGCGGAGGAAGCTCCGTATTGCGCGCTGTAGTTCGAGGTCATCTGGCGGAATTCTGCAATCGCATCAATCGAAGGCATAACCGCAGAACCCGAACCGCCACGGTCAGCGCTTTCACCACCGTCAATCAAATAAAGATTGTGAGCGGTGCGTTGGCCATTGAAGCTGACGCCCTGGTCACCACCCATAGAAGTGGGTACCTGGAAGTCTGCTTCCATGCTGGAAGCGCCCGGCGAGAGAGCCGCCAACTCATAAAAGCTGCGACCGTTTGAAATGAGCTGCGTGACTTCTTTTCCAGTAAGCAGGTTGCTCTGTTCGCTGGAATCAGACTGCACGTGAATAGCGTTCGCTTCGACGGTCACGGTCTGGTCCACAGCGCCCACAGGCATTGTGAAGTCAACGCGGTCACGGTCGCCGACGCTCAGAACGACATTCGTCTTTTCCACCTTCTTAAACCCGGTAGCTTCGGCCTGCAGCTTGTAGTGGCCGATATGCAGAGAGGGCACGACGTACTCGCCCGCTCCGTTGCTCACGGTTTTGGTGGTGATGTTTGTATCCGTATTTGTAATGGTGATTGAGGCATTCGGAACTACCGAGCCCGATGGGTCGGTAACAGTCCCGACGATCGTGGCTTCTTGCCCGAATGCAAAGAACGAGCAAGCGAAGAGGAGCACGGCAAAAGCGGCCAAATGACGCATGGCGCGGCTAGTGGCGGCCCGCACGATCCTCTCAGCCGAGTGAGCTGATAAAGATTTCATTCACATCCTCCAGTTTTTTACCCCAAGAGTAAAACGAACAACCAACTGCAAACGTTCAACTTCTACAGCCGGACTACCACAACTGAGACAAACTCTTGTCGGACATGACTTTTATCGTTCATGGATAAAGGTTGTCAAGACAAAATTGGTTCGATGGCCCCGTAACGCTTTGTCTTCATATTCATACGGGTACAGCAACAGTGACCCCAACCACCAAAAAATCGCATTTTAGGCTATAGGTAATCGGTAACCTAAAAGACCAGGTAAAACTGACTGCCCGGCAAAGAAAAATTGAAGAATTGACAATTTATATACATCTATTTTGGGCCTTTTGAGGCCTCGAGACCCTCTCGTTCTTTCATTAGGAACCGAGGAACATAGGCCAAAAATTGAGATATTTGAACCAAAATCACCGTCAAATTGCTCCGGTGTTTTCTGTACCTTTTTGTTGTAAACAATGTAGACATCCTAATTTTTGCTTACGCTGTTGCTCCAAAGCGCACAGAAACCAGCTTGGAAACTCCCGGCTCCTGCATCGTAACGCCATACAGCACGGGCGCAATACTCATCGTTTTTTTGCTGTGCGTAATAAGGACAAACTGAGTTTGCACACTCATTTCGCGGACCAGTTCCGTGAAGCGGCCGATATTGGTTTCATCAAGCGGCGCGTCCACTTCGTCCAGAATACAAAACGGGCTGGGCTGATATTGGAAAATCCCTACTAATAAAGAGAGGGCGGTCAGGGCCTTTTCTCCGCCGGAAAGCAGCAGCACATTCTGCAGCTTCTTTCCCGGAGGCGATGCGACCACATCAATGCCGCTCTCCGCGCTGTTTTCTTCATCGGTCAGACGCATGAAGGCATGGCCACCGCCGAAGAGCTTTTTGAAGGTGGTCTGGAAATTGTTATTGATGGCGTGAAAAGCTTCTTCAAATTTCTGCCGGGAGAACGTATCAATTTCCTTAATTGTCGCCTGCGTATTCTCGATGGACTCCAGCAGATCTTTGCGCTGAGTTTCGAGGAATGTGTGCCGCTCGGCCGTCTCCTTATATTCTTCCAGGGCCATCATGTTGACGGGGCCCATGGCATCAAGCCGCGCCCGCATTTCGCGATGGGCCTGGTCTTCAATAGCGAGCTGTTCGCCGGAAACAATGGGAATTGCGCTGTCCGCGTTTAGTTCTTCGCGTTGAATCCCCAACTCATTCAGGCAAGTTTGCCCCATGTATTCCGCGTCGGATTCCAGCTTGGCGGAGGCGGTGGAGAATTCGGCTTTGCGGTCGCGGGCCCCGTCTAAGAGCTGGCGGGCATGGCGCAGCGCATCTTCGATTTCTGCAATTCGCGCCCGGACCTCTTCCGCTTCCACTTGCAGCAGGCCATCGCGGGCTTCGCTGGCGTTACGCTCCGCCTCGTAATCCAGAAGCTTGCCGGCGATTTGCAGATTTTCTTCTTCGCGCTGCGAGCGCTCGCTGATGGACGCCTGCATCTGCGCCTGGAGCGATTGCACGCGCTGTTGCATATCCGCTCGCAGGGATTCAATCCGCTCCACTACGGCTGCGGCGGCCCTGCGCCGTTCTTCAAGCGCCGCCATTTGCGCCATGTGCCGCGAGGCGCTCTGCGCGGTAAGATCGCGCCGCTCGCGCAATCCGGTTAACTGTTCCTGCGCTGCCGCAGTAAGCCGCTCCAACTCTAAACGGCGCTCTTCGGCCGCGCCGATTTCGGCCTGCCGGGCGGTAATCAGGGCATCCTGCTCGCTCCTCTCAAAACCGAGCCGCTGCATTTCACGTTCGCAGATATTCAGCCGCTCGCCTACCCGGCCCATTTCTGCCTCAAGCTGGCGCAACATGTGGCCGGAAGTCATGGCCTGTTTTTCCGCTTCGCGCTTTTCGCTTTCAAGACGGTCCAGAAGAGCGGTGTGTTCTTTGATTTCGCGGCCCAGGGTCAGCACCCGCATTTCACCTTGGCGCAAAGCCTGCTCAAGCTCGTTCAGCAACCGCAATACATCGCGCAACTCGCGCTTCATGGAAAGCGGCCCTTCCGAACGCTGCTTGCCACCAGTGACCGTCACGTTATGAAAACACTCGCCGGATTGCGAGAGGAAGAAGGCATCGGGATTTTCGAGCGCCAATTCGCGCCCCAGATTCACATCGGGAACAATGTAGCCATCGCGCAATTTGGGAAGAATCACTTCAAGCGATTTGCCGAAACCGTCGAGCACACGAATGGTGTGCTTGAGCGGAGTAATGGCCTGCCCCGGAGGGGCCTGGTGATTGGCCTCATTCAGCACAAAGGAAAATTTGGCTTGGGCGTCTTCGGGATGGACTAAAAACGTTGCGCGGCCATCTACATCAGAGCGCAGCAATCGCAGGCCTTCATCGGCCGCATCCCATGACTTGACGACGATGTAATTCAACTCGTCGCGCAGAAAATCTTCCACCACTCCTTCAAAGCGCGGTTCGACTTCGAGGAAGTCGGCCAGAACTCCAACGGGCGCGCGGCCGCCATTCATTGCGCCAGACTGGAAAAGCCGGCGCACGGACTCGGTGGAATATCCATGCTCGGCAATTACTGCTTCGAGTGAACTTCGCTTGCCGAGGGCCGAAGCATATTCGGCGCGCATGCCATCGAGACGGTTCTTCGCTTCTGTCTCTTCGCGGCGTTTTGTTTCAAGCGCGTGGCGCGTCTGGAGAATTTCCTCCGTCAAAATGGCCACCCGCTGCGATACGGTTTCAAACTCCAGTGCGAGTTGGCCGCGTTGGCCGCCAAAGGCGTCCACCTGCGAATTGGCCGTGGCCATTTCCGTATGCAAGCGCTGCGATTCGCGCTCCACGGCAGCCATGCGCTCCTGCGCCTGCGTCAACTGATTGCGCAGATGGGAAATGGCCGCAACCGCCTCCATGATTTCTCGACGCGACTGCTCCTGCTGCTGCTCCAGGTCGCTGAGGGCCGCCCGCGCCTGCGCCGCTTCTTCCTGCAAGCGTGCTGCTTCGAGTTCGGCGGCGGCGACATCGGCAGAGGACGATTCCAGCACCTGCCGGTTGGAATCGCTCTCGGCTTCGAGAGTGGAGAGCCGGGTTTGCGCCTGGCCCAGCTCCACTTCGGAAGAGGACGCGCGCACCAGCAACTCCGCGCAACGTTCTTCGTTATGGCGGCGGCGGCTTTGCGCCGATTCGATATCCAGCCTGATCTGGTTCAGGCGCTCGCGATTTTCCTGTAGTTCTCTGGAAATGCCGTAGCCGCGCTGCGTCCGTTCGCTTTGCTCGGCTTCCAATTGCTGCACAGACTCCGACTGCTGCCGCATCTGTTCGGAAACGATATTAATTTGCGAGGCGAGTTCAGCGCTTTCCCGCTCCATTTGAGCGAATTTACTGGCCAGCACCAGGCGTAGTTTGGCGCGCATTTCTTCGCGCAAGCGCGCATAGCGCTCTGCTTTGGAGGCCTGCCGCTTCAAGGAATTCATTTGCCGAGTGACTTCCTCAAAAATATCGTTGATGCGGGAAAGATTTTGCTTCGACTCTTCCAGGCGCGCTTCCGCCAGCCGCTTTTTGGTTTTGAACTTGGTGATGCCCGCAGCCTCTTCAATAATGGCGCGGCGGTCAGTGGGGCGGCTGCTTAGGATTTGCCCAATCCGTCCCTGCTCAATCAGCGCATAGGATTCCGGACCCAGACCGGTACCCATGAAGAGTTCCTGAATATCGCGCAGGCGGCACAATTTGCCATTCAGAAGATATTCGCTGTCTCCGGAGCGGAACAAACGCCGCGTAACGGCGATTTCACCGTGGCGGTATGGCTGCTGATTAAATTTGCGGCGGCGGATTTTTAATACCACCTGCGGCCCTGCGGGTATAGCGGCATCGCTTTCCTTCGCAATTGCCGAGTCTTTTATGTGGGCTGCATCCGCGCCGCTTTCCAAGGAGCTTGCCTCACCCGAAGTTGCGGCGTTCTCCACGCCCTCCACTTCCTCCATCTTTCCGGGCTGCGCTTCCTCGGTAAGCCGCTCTACTTCCTCCGCTGATTGCGCGCGGATCGCGGCTTCATCCCAATCTTCCACATTCTCATTTCCGGCAGGCAGCTCATCCTGGATATCCACCTGTGTCGGTTCGTTGGCATCGGCACCCTGGTACACCTCTGGATCAATCAGCGTAAGCGAGACTTCCGCCATGCCCGTGGGCTTGCGATCCGGGCT
>JAICKN010000013.1 GCA_025927855.1 Terriglobales bacterium | reverse complement strand
AGCCTAGGGCAGTTATCTGGTTTCGTTCAGAACTCGCAGGTCTTGACGCCAATATCCCAGGAAGATGAGATTGAAAGCAAAGACTCGGAGTATAATTATTCATCATTTTTTGGGCAAGAAAAGGCCCGCGATTTGCGGAGCAAAACGCAGGCCTAAATTGGTGGCAATTATTCCAACGGCCACAGATATGGGAACATCTTGCCCGCATCTTCCGGACTGAGTTTCACCCCTAGTTCTTGCGCGGCGTGGGCGAGCACGGGATCACGGCCTGCGGCAAGGTCGGCCGCCGTCGGTAACATGACTTCGTCAGGAGTGACGCCGACATGTTCGAGGCTTTTGCCGTCCGCCATAATCAGGTTGGCATCGGTTATTGAAAGATAGTAAGAAATTGTGGTGTTACTGCCTAAGTTATAAAAATAAAACTGTGCCTCCATGGTGCTTCCCCGTGTATGGTCTCCTATGATGATTCCTCGTTTTTCAAGTTGAATCACTCGCGCAAAAAGTTCAGCATCTGCCATTGATCTGCTATTCACTAAAACGATTAATTTCCCAGTAAAAGCCCCTCGAGATTTAGCCACAAGGGGCTTCATATCTTTTCTGCCGATCCGGTCAGCGATCTTAACGTCTTTATCAAAAAAACTTCCCACTAGATACTCGAGTCCATCTGTGTCAAGGCTCCCGGTTTCGACGTCGCGCAGGTCAATAATCAAAAGCCTATGTTTAAGGGCCTTATGTTTCATGCTATCAACTTCATCTTGACTATATTCAAACGTTGGTAGTTTCAAGATCATTAAATCGCCGAGTTCTTCTGTCCTGTAATCATAAAGATGATAATTCGCGTCATTAATACGATGATAATTCTTGTTTTGATTTGGATCTGCCATGTCGGTGACATGGGAGTATTTGATCTGTTTTGCAGCTACATCCAGAGAATGCACCGTTCCATCAATGTTCCGCACAGTTAAATGTACTTGCGGTGATGGGCGTAAATGCCAAAAGAGATATTCCAGTTTCCAATAATTGTCCAGCGTGGGCTGGTACCCATTGATTGCGAGTATTTCATCACCAGGCTTGAGCTTGGCAGCAGTATCTGTACCAGGACAAACGTTAACTATGTAATAGTGATTTCCCACCATGTCCTCGCGCCAGCCAGGATCGAGGATAGTCGCATGTTCTGGCGGAAAGAAAAAAAGCTGTCCATCATTGAAATTGTCGAGCATGGCGGCGATGACGGACATGGAATAGTCGAGAGACGGGCTCTTATCAATGCGCGCTTTCGCTTCGGTCACCAACGCGTCAAAATTCAAACCATGAAATTTTGGATCGTAATAATGTTTTCGGACAGCATTTGCCACCGTCCGCAGCATGTCTTGCCCATATTGCCGATCGAGTCTGGCAGTTTCTTGCGCCTGCAAGGAACTGCTGAAAAGCATTCCTGCGAAAATCGCGCACACTACAGCAACGACAAGATTCCGGTTCTTCATCAACGCCACCCCTCTATACATGTCAGGAGACAGGATCTACAACAGGGCCCCAAAAGCTTGAAATGACCCGCATTTTACATCCTGTGGGTGCCGTCGTAGCTGAAATTGTGCAGAAATCTCTAGCGAAGGTAACCGGGAGAGCAAATATTTGCACAAGATTACTTCGCGTTACGAGGAAACGGCTCTTACTTACTGGCAGTGCATGCCGCAACGATGGCATCCACGTCGTAAACGCAGCCACCCCAGACTCCACCGCTCTTCTGTACCAGCGCGGCCCAAAGGCGGGTATCGCCGGGAAGCTGAGGATCGGGGGCAAGGTCTGGCCGGGGAGAACGGTGGGCCAGACGCCTACCGCCTTCCGACGCATCGAAAACTTCGCCGGCCTCGCCGATGAAGTTCACAGTGGCTTCCAGCTTTCCCCGGTCAATGATGAGTTCGATGAGATCACCATCGCGAATTTTGCCGATGGTACCGCCGGCGAGCGCCTCCGGCGATACATGGCCAACGCAAGCTCCGGTAGAGACTCCGCTGAAGCGGGCGTCGGTGAGCAAGGCCACATGCTTTCCAAAAGGAAGATGCTTCAGCGCGGATGTGACTTGGTAAATTTCCTGCATGCCGGAACCCATAGGCCCCCCGCAAATGAGCACCATGACGTCGCCTTCATGAATTTCGTGGTTCTTGATGGCGCGGATGGCGGATTTTTCCGAGACAAAAACTTTGGCGGGACCACGCTTGCGGTAAACACCGTCTTTATCTACAACGGATGGATCAATGGCGGTGCTCTTGATTACCGAGCCTTCCGGCGCAATGTTCCCGACCGGGAAACAAATGGTTGGCGTGAGGCCGCGCGAACGGGCGCGGTCGGGACTCATGATGACCTCATCGGGATCAATGCCATCGATTTTTTTCAGGGTTGCGCGCAGCTCGTGGCGGCGGCGGCTTTGCTCCCACCAGTCGAGCGAGGTTCCCAGTTTTTCTCCGGAAACGGTTCTTGCCTCCGTATCAATCAACCCGGCTTTGCGCAGGTGCAGCATCACTTCTGGTACGGCCCCCGCCAGAAATACCTGCACGGTGGCAAAACCTTTGGGGCCGTTGGGCAGCGCGTCTACAAGCCGTGGAACTTGCCGGTTGATACGGGCCCAATCGGAGGCTCTTGGCCTGGACAAGCCCGCAGAATAAGCAATTGCGGGAACGTGCAGCAGCAAGTTGGTTGAGCCTCCGAAGGCCGCATGCAAAACCATGGCATTTTGCAGAGAAGCGTCAGTTAACACATCGCGAGTTTTGAGGCCGAGTTGAATTTGCCGGAGCACGGCCTTGGCCGACCGTTTCGCGGCGTCACGCCAAATTGGCTGGCCAGACGGAGCAAGCGCTGTGTGCGGCAGCGCAAGTCCCAGTGCCTCCGCGACCACTTGTGAAGTTGCAGCTGTACCGAGGAACTGACAACCGCCACCCGGAGAGGCGCAGGTGCGGCAACCAACTTCTGCGGCGTAATCCAGAGTGACCAGATCATGCGCGTAACGAGCGCCGAGGGTTTGTATCTTCCCCGCGTCTTCTCCATCTTCGGGCAAAAGCGTTACGCCGCCCGGCACCAGAACAGTAGGTAGATCGTGGCTGGCGGCGAGGGCCATCATCATGGCGGGCAGGCCTTTATCGCATGTGGCGATGCCGACCACTCCTTTGCGCGTGGGAAGAGAGCGAATGAGGCGGCGGAAAACAATGGCGGCGTCGTTTCTGTAAGGGAGCGAGTCGAACATCCCTGTGGTGCCCTGGGTACGGCCATCGCAAGGATCGGTGACGGTCCCGCTGAAGGGCACGGCTCCCAGAGCTTTCAATTCGCCCGCAGCTTCGGCAACGAGCAGACCGACTTCCCAATGTCCGGTATGAAAGCCCAGGGCAACGGGAGTTCCATCTTCAGCCCGCAAACCGCCGTGGGTGCTGAGGATGAGAACTTCCGCACCGGTGAGTTGGTCTACGGGCCAGCCCATGCCCACATTCAGGCTAAGGCCGAACAAATTTCCGGAAGGCTGGTTGAGCAGCATGTCAGCGGTAAGCGGCAGTTTCCCGGCCGGTCCGGCGGCATGGGTGCGGACGTCTTCCAACGGCAAATCCGGGCTTTCAAAAACGGACTCGAGTGAGATGCTCGTAGAATTTCTCCTTGTATCGTTCCCGGTATTCTTTTCCGGGCAAATTGCAGCATAAGTTACACGCTAAGCGATCTTTCGTTACAATTCAAACACAGCCATGAAAATCTATTTCACAAGCAGTGCGTGCATCGCGGAGCATGATGACAAATTTTATTCGCTGCCCGATTTTTGGGATGCGGATTCGTGGGACGCATTAGTCGCCTACGATGATCTGGAATCGCATTTGCACGGTCTGGTCAGCAAGGCGCAGAAGCTTGCGTCCGATCCTCTAACAAATTCTCACACGCTTCGCCCTCCCATTGGAAATCAGGAAGTGTGGGCGGCAGGCGTTACTTACTTCCGCAGCCGCACCGCGCGCATGGAAGAGGCAAAATCGGCCGGCGGCGGCGATTTTTACGACCGCGTTTATGCCGCCGAACGTCCTGAGCTTTTCTTCAAAGCTACACCGAATCGGGTGGTGGGGCACAATGGCAAAGTCGCCATTCGGAAGGATGCTTCGTGGTCCGTGCCGGAGCCGGAGTTGACGCTGCTGATTTCTCCCGGCGGAAAGATTATTGGCTACACCATTGGCAACGACATGAGCTCGCGCGATATTGAAGGTGAGAACCCTCTTTATTTGCCGCAAGCCAAGGTTTATAACCGCAGTTGCGCGCTCGGACCTGGAATTTTGGTTTCGTCTTCTCCGTTACCTCCGGCGACGGCAATTAAGTTGGATATCTTGCGCGCCGGGCAATCAGCATTTTCTGGTTCTACAACGCTGGCCAGTTTAAAGCGCGATCCGGCGTCGCTGGTGGAATATCTTTACCGCGAGAACAACTTTCCCAATGGGTGCTTCCTGCTGACCGGAACGGGCATTGTTCCGCCCGATGAGTTCACTCTGAATCCCGGAGATGAAATCCGCATCTCTATTGATGGTATTGGGACGCTGGTGAATTTTGTCGGATAGGTTCTGGTCGTTATCCCAGCGAAACTGAAGAGAAAGCAGATTCTTCGTCGCTACGCTTCTCGGAATGACAACCTGAACAAATAATTCTTAATGAGTTAAGAAAGAGTTATGACATTACACGGGCAGAATTTTATTGGAGCACAACTATCCGCGCGCGGGCAGAAAACTTTCTTTGGCCATGACCCGCGGGCAGGCAAGGAACTTGAAACCGCCTTTCACGAGGCAACGCTCGAAGAAATTGACGATGCTATGAACCTGGCAGTTGATGCCGCTCCAGTGCTTCGTGCCAGCAGCCCCGAGACAATTACCGGATTTCTGGAAAATATCGCGGGGGAGATCGAAGCCCTGGATGACCGGCTGATTGACCAGGCAGTAACTGAATCGGGATTGGGCCGCGACCGGCTTACCGGAGAGCGCGGACGAACCGTGAACCAGCTCCGGTTGTTTGCCAACCTGGTAAAGGGAGGTTCATTCGTGGATGCGCGCATTGACCCGGCGCTGCCCGAGCGCAAGCCGCTGCCCCGCCCTGATCTGCGACGCATGCTGATTCCGATTGGACCAGTCGTTGTTTTTGGCGCGAGTAATTTTCCATTGGCATTTTCCGTGGCGGGCGGAGACACCGCCTCTGCCTTTGCGGCGAAAAATCCGGTCATCGTCAAAGGGCATCCTGCGCATCCGGGGACATCCGAGTTGGTGGCTGGCGCAATTGTTCGCGCCGTGCAGAAATCCGGATTGCCCGCTGGCACATTTTCTCTGCTTAACGCCGTTGATCCTGCGGCGAGCATCGCGTTGGTGCGCCATCCCGCAGCCAGGGCCGTGGCCTTCACCGGATCGGAACGGGCAGGGCGCGCGATTCTTGATGCCGCGGCGCAACGTCCGGAGCCGATTCCTGCTTATGTTGAAATGGGCAGCACGAATCCCGTATTTGTTTTGCCGGGAGCGTTGCAGGAACGCGCGGATGCCATTGTGCAGGGATTGAGTGGTTCCATCAATCTTGGGGCGGGGCAGTTTTGCACCTGCCCGGGATTGATTTTCGGCGTTGAAGATGGAACGTTCCGCAGCTTTCGCGAGAAACTGGCGGCCGCATTTGAGCAGGCTGCCCCCGCGAGCATGGTGCATCCGGGAATATTGAAGGGTTATGAGCAGTCGCTCTCGCGGGTACGAAGCGTGAAAGGCGTGGCGGAAAAGAAGTCGGTAAAAGCTGCGGATGCCGCGAAGGCGGAGGCGCCTCCGGTGCTTTTTGAAACGGACGCTTCCACGTGGATTGCGAGCGAGGAGCTGGCCCAGGAGGTCTTCGGTCCCAGCGCAATCGTGGTGCGCGGAAAATCGGAAGAAGAGTTGCTCGAAGTTGCCGATGCGCTGCCCGGATCGCTCACGGCAACGATTCATGGGACCCCCGGCGATTTACGAAACTATCGCAAGCTCGTCGCTGCGCTCGAAGCCAAAGTCGGCCGCCTGATTTTTAATGGCTATCCAACGGGAGTGGAAGTGAGCTCGGCGATGCATCACGGCGGCCCATATCCAGCAACAGGAGACGCGAAATTTACTTCCGTGGGCACGGCCGCGATTTATAGATTTTTGCGTCCAATCTGCTACCAGGGATTTCCGGATGAATCTTTGCCGCCGGAGTTGCAGGCGGCGAATCCACGAAAAATTTGGCGAATGGTGGATGGTCAATGGGGCAAGAACTAGTTGAAGCCGCAGCATTCCTTCGTAGCGCCGGCTTCCCGCCGGCTTACGATTGAATCCCAAATCTCGCCGCTGAGACGGTGGCGCTACCCGCCTTCTCAACAACACGGGTGCCCCATGTTTCGCCGGTTTTGCGAAACATGGGAACAGATGCTCTCACAACAAAACCCTAAGTTTTGGCTGGCTGGCGCACCACATAATACGGCTGGTTTGTCTGCTCCGCGTTGAAGCCGGGATATAACCATGCCTTTTCCGGCGATTGCCTCACCTCAAAATAATATTGCAGCGGATATTTGGAATCGGTATAGCTGGCGGGGATGGTGGCAAGAAGTTTTCCGCCTTGCGGCTGCATCTGCGCTACTTCGTAATGTTCCGCCTGGTTGACATGGCGGTAGTGCAGAGTGACGGAGGGGTTCTTCGGCTTTTCCACGGTGATTGCAATTTCCAAATCCTTGCCCGGAGAAAAAGTTTTGGCTGGGGCATGCGCACAGGCAATGGCGTCGCGATGTGGGCGGCCCAGGGCTTCCTGAATGCCGGAGTGGACCAGAGCCGATTTCTCTTCACCACCCTGCAAAACTTCGAGCCGCAGAGCCATGGCAGTGATGTCATCATCCATGGCGGGCAGGCGGTCGAGCCAGTGGCCGCGCTGGTAGGCATTGGGGCCATAGGAAATATCGGCATTGTAAACATGGCCGGCATCGGCATCCTGCGCGAACTGCGCCCATGCTTCGCGCGCCTTGCGGTATTGCTTGATCGCTTCTTCGAGCGCCTGGCGGTTGCCGGACTGTTCGTGAATTCCGTAAAGTGTGCCGCTGCGGAATTTTGCCGCGAAAAAACGGCCTAACCCAATTTCAATTTTTACGTCGGCGGCAAGGCGGCGAAGCTCCGGCGTTGCCTTGCTGTTTTTCTGCGCCTGCGAGAGTTTCGATTCCGCAGCGTCCGCCAAATCTTCGAGCCATTGCGCCACTTCAATGGGGGAATATTTGCCGCTGCGTTCCCCTTTAACCAACTCCGCGGCGAAATCATTCATGCGGGAAAACATCTGCGGATCAAGCGGGCTTACATTGCCGAAGACTTTGGGAACAGGAGTGTCTCCGTAGGGAGAGTACTTGGTCGCGTCCACAATGGATTGATTGGTGTAGAACTCGGGACCATACGTGTCGTTGGCCCCGGAAGGCAGATGCGCTGTGGTGATGAGAGGCACAATGCGCGTGGCCGCGCCGAGCGCGGATTCTACGGCAGGAGCGCCGGTGGAGAACTGTTGACGCAGTTGGCGCTGCCAGACATCCGGCTGAGTTTCCGGGTTATAGAGCAGGCGTCCCCAGGTGCGATAGGTATAAAGATACTTTTGCCAGTCGCGGACCGGATTGAGGGATGCATCCGCAAAGGCGCAACGGCCACCGGGAACTCCGGAGCCACGGCGGCCTTTGAAGGTGAGCGGCTCGTAAAGTTCGACGCCATTGCATCCGCAAAAAGTGAAGGCGCGCGCATGGGCGGCATTGGTGACCGGATCTCCCCAGAGCAGGAAACGATGCGTACCCGGCCATATGCGGAACATAACGGAATAAGGCCGGTCTTCGCGCAGAAAATCAGCGTAGCCGTAGCGGGTAAAGATTCGCGATCCGGTGCTCAACGCATAATATTGCTGGGCATGTTCGGTGGTGCTTTCCTTCGGCATCTCCAGCTCGCGGATCGCCGTCTGCTGGTATGGCAGCCCCATGTGCTCGGCCCAATATTTGGGAGAAAGCTGAACGGGCATCCGGGTGGCGAGCGCATTATCAATCATCTTCTGGTCTAAACCCTTGCTGTGCAGGTCGAGGCGCACCGTGCGCCCTGATTGCGGCAGACCATCGAACACAGTTTTCCAGAAGCCATAGCTGCCTTCTTTCACTCCGCTTTCGCCATGAGTGCGGATGGTGATGCCGCTGATATCAGGGCAGGCCTTGAGCAGCGCGGCCAGAGCATCGCGCGAGTAAGCGGCATGATTTTCCGGCGTGATGCCGGAGATGGTGTAGTTGGAAAGCGGCGTTTTCGCCCACTGATAACCGTGTGTCCAAATGCCCAACTGGAAATCGATTCCGTGCGCAACCGCCTGCCGGCTTATGTATTGCAGCATCTCCAGATTGTGATCGCGCTCGGCATCGGGAAGATTTACCGCGCGAACGTCATAACCCGGAGCGGAAAGTAAAAACGGATAGGCGAAAAGCAGATAGGAATCGGTGACATATTCCAGCGTGTCAAAGCCGATGCCGAAATTCAGGCAGAAGCGGTTGATGCGCTGCGCGGCCAGCATGGAGAAATATTCCGGCCACATTCCGCGGTCGTTGTACCAGGGCTTATCCTCCATCTGGCTGACGAATGACCGCCCAATGCTGCGCACCTGGTTGAATGGCCCTTCGGAGAGGCCATGCGTGTTTTTTAACTCCTGCACGGGATTTTCCCCGTACTGTAAGCGGTCGGCCAGTTCGAGCAATCCATACATCAAACCGCGCGCGTCACTGCCGGAGACGAGCAGCACCAATTTTCCCAGATGAATTGAAGGTACGAGCGCCAGGGATTCGGGCGTGCGCGGAAAATTAACCCTCGCGTTTTTCACTATGCCGGAAGCGAGTGGCATAGCGCTGGCCGCCGCCACGATGTAGACATCCGCCGATGGCGCGTCTTCGAGCGATGTGGCCGTTTTGAGCGTGACGCCGCGCCGTATTAACGCCTGGCCGAGTTCTTTTACCGCCCAGACTGCGGCCGGCGCGGAGGCGATGGGATCATCCGGCTGCGCGACCAGGCAGACAGTCGAATTCCCAGTGAAGGGCAAACCGAGCGCGGAATTTGTGCTGAGCGCGGCGAGAGAAAGCGCGCTCAGTTGGATAAAATCGCGTCGCGAAAACCGGTTCGAGTTCATGCTTTATGCTGGCGCAGGCAGAGCACCAGAGTACCCCCCAGAAAAAGATTCACCAGCAGCCAGATGAGGCCGCCTACGAATGATCCGCCGGTGCGCGTGGCCAGATAGCCCATGATGAATGGCCCCACAAAACCACCCAATCCGCCCACGAGATTAATGAATCCAATGGAAGCGGCGGCCGCTGATTCCCCGAGAAACTTCGTCGGCAGCGCCCAGAACGTGGGCTGGTAGGCATGAATAAATGCGGCAAAAACAATGAAGAACAAAAGCTGAACCCATAGATGCGGATCGGAGAGGATGGCGAAAATCAGGGAGAACCCCGCCGCGTACAAACAAATGGAAGTATGCCAGCGCCGTTCTCCGTGGCGATCGGAGTGCCATCCGTTGGCGAGCATAGCCAAAAGTCCGGCGATGTAAGGTAAGGCCACCAGTAAAGTTACAGTCGTCGTCGGCAGCCCCGACGCGCGTTTCACGATGGTCGGGAACCAGATGATGAAGCCGTAAATTCCCGTGCTGCCCATGAAATAGATGAGCGCTAGAAAAATCACATCGCGGTTGCAAAGCGCCTGCATGATGCTGTGGCTGTGGCGGGCGGCCTTGCGCGCCCGCTCATCCTCGAGTTGCCCGTTGATCCAGTCACACTCTTCTTTCGGCAGCCAGCGGGCCTGGCGCGGCCAGTCCGTAAGATAAAAAATAGTCACCACGCCAAAGATAATTGCGGGTACGCCCTCAAGAATGAAAAGCCAGCGCCAGCCCATCAAGCCCAGCCAATGGATTTTCAAGATTTGTCCGGCGAGCGGCGAGCCAAAAATATTGGAAAACGGAATGGCCGTCATGAAGATGGCGACGACCTTGGCGCGGTCTTTCTCGCGGAACCAGTGCGTTAAATAAACCAGGACCCCAGGGAAAAACCCGGCCTCAGCCAGTCCCAGCAGAAAACGCGCCCAATAAAACTGGTGCGCCGTCTGCACCAATCCCACAATGGCGGTCACAATTCCCCAGGAGATCATGATGCGGGCGATCCAGCGCCGCGCGCTCCAGCGCTCCACAATCAGCGTTCCGGGAATTTCCAGCAGGACGTAGCCGATAAAGAAAATGCCCGCGCCCAGGCCGAAGACGCGGTCGCTGAAATGCAAATCGTGGGTCATCTGCAACGCGGCGTAGGCGACGTTCACCCGGTCCAGGAAGCCGATGACATATAGAAGCCATAGGAAAGGAAGCAGCCGGCGCATGATCCGCCGCCGGGCTCTGAATTCAATTGCGGGAACTTCGCTCATCGCCATGGGAGTACCGTGCATGTTATGAAATTTGTACGGAAATTTAGCGGCGCGGAAAGCCGAAGGACACTTACTAACAAAAAGGATGAGAGGTGATCGCGCACTGCGGATTATCCTACCGCTCTCTTGCAGGGATGTCGAACAGAGTAGCGCGAATTATGGCGTCGGCTGTTTGGTAATTTTCGCGGACGAACCCGCCCAGCGCAGCAAATCTGCAAGGCCGAGCCGGCCGCGGCATATCCGGAGGGGATGATTCTAAGGCGTCCACGCTCCAAGCAAACGCCGCACCAGAATCAACTGGCCCATGTGATACGCATTGTGGTCGGCGGCAACCAGCGCCTCGCGGAAAATCGTTTGTCCGTCTGCGTGCGGAATTTTGGCGAACAAATCTGTAGAAGGATCGGCAAGCATTTCGGCAAGGCTGCGCAGATCAGCGCGAAAACTATCCGCGCTCTTTGACCATGACGCGGCATCCGGCGGCGTCGGCTGCTTCGGCCAATAACCCTCCGGAAAATTTGGCGACACGTGCCTGGGATTGCGTGTGAATTCGAGGATGTCCCATTGCGCAATGCGCATGTGCTCCAGCAGCTCCCACGGAGAATGAGGAAGGCCTTCCGGACGCTTCCCCTGAAGGTTCCGGGGCATATTTTTTACTGCGGCTTCAAATGTTGCGTGGGCTTGGCTTTCCTGCAAAAGAACGACGAGCTGCTCGCGTAAGACTTTATCATTGGGCTGTGCCATGTTGTTTGGATGCTTCTGCCGAGCGCAGGGAGACATTTCGGCGCGGTGCAACCCGGAAGGAAAATCGGCCGCGGGCCCACGCCCAAGGCTTCACTCTGCATCCTGTAGCAAAAAGAACCGGGTAAACAAGTTAAGCATGCTTCAATGCTGAAATGTGGTTCTCATCCTGAGCGCGAGGCTAGCGCAAAAAATTCAGACGGCATCATAATTATCATAATTACCACCCATTTACCCCTCCAGCGTCCTGCGTTCACTCATTTATACTGATGGGTCGCTGTTCACCGCCGGATTTCCGCAGGCGCATTGAGGCTTTGAAAACGGATCCATGAAAATCCTGGTCTGCATGAAGCAAGTTCCGCAAAAGGATGCTCCGCTCAAACTCAATGCGGGCGGGACTTGGATTCGAGAAGATGTTTCCTACGAGGTGAATGAGCCGGACGCTTACGCGCTCGAAGAGGCGCTGCGCCAAAAAGAAAAAAATGGCGGAGAAGTGATTGTAATCACCGCCGGACCGGGGCGCGCGCAGCAAGTTCTGCGCGAAGCACTGGCCAAAGGCGCTGACCGCGCGATCCATCTGGAAGATGATGCTTTTGTGGGCTTCGACGCGCTCAACATGGCCCGCGCGCTGGCCGCCGTAATTAAAGCTGAACCGTTCGACCTGATCTTCACCGGGCTGCAATCGGACGACTACGGCTACGCGCAAACCGGAGTCATTCTTGCTGAGCTGCTGGGGATTCCGCACGCCACCATCGTGATGCAAATTGAATCCTCGGGCGACGGTATTCGGGTGAAACGGGAACTGGAAGCCGGATATTTTCAGTTCGTGGAAATGCCTCTTCCTGCGGTGCTCACGATTCAATCCGGCATCAATAAGCTGCGCTATGCGACTTTGCTTGGCATCAAACAGGCCAAAAACAAGCCCCTGCGGAAAATCACCTTGGCCGAGTTGCAATCCGCTGTTCCCGCGGGTGCTGCCGGCAATCTGCAAAAGATCGAACGTTTGTATGTTCCGCAAAAGACAAAAAACACGGAATTCATTCAGGGGACACCAGCGGAAGCCGCGCGCACGATTGTGGAGAAACTTCGCAACGAAGTGCGAGTAATATAGAAGAAGACCATTTTGGAGGAGCAATACATTATGGGAATGGGGAAACAGTTGTCCCGCATGGATGAGCAGGGCATGGTGGAAGGCCAGCGCCAGGGTCTTGTCATGATGACCATTGGAAAGGTACTGCTTGGTTTCGACGTAATTCTGCTCTCGTTCGTGTATGACGGGCTCCGCAGCGGCTCTTACATGTGGGTATGGTGGGTCGGCGGGCAAGGGCTGCTGGCGTTGCTGCTCATGGCAATTGGCGCGCAAAAGCGCGGGCCGTTAGCGGAGTAGCGCTGAACATTCCGTCCATGCCGCTGATCTCCATAGCCGGTGTCTCACTAGGCCATACCTTGATGAAGGGCTGAAATGCCAGAAACGGTTCTCGTCATTGCGGAGCAGCGGGAAGGCAGGCTGAACCGCGCCTCCTGGGAGACATTGGCTGCTGCCCAAACCATCGCCCGCGAAATGGGATCGACGGTCGAAGCGGCCGTCCTCGGAGAAGGAATCGGCAATCTAGCCAATGAACTTGCCGCCAAAAAAGTTGGAAAAGTCTATGCCGTAGAATCCGCGCAACTCCGCTCCTACACGCCCGACGGATTTTCCGCAGCGTTAAAGCATCTTCTCGAATCGCGAAAGCCCAAGCTGGTTCTGCTGCCGCATACTTACCAGGTACGCGATTTTGCGCCCAAGCTCGCAACCGCCATGGACCGTACCGTCATCAGCGATTGCATCGGCTATAAGAATGAAGGGGGCAAGCTGCTTTTTGTACGGCAGATGTTTCAGGGAAAATTTACCGCCGACGTCAGCTTCCAATGCGAAGCTCCCTGGTTTGTAACATTTCAGAACGGCGCATTTCGCGTTGACGGAGTGGAAGCGGGTTCCGAAGCTGCCCCCGTCGAAGTGATTCATCCTGAAATGCCGGAAGGAACCATCCGCACCAGGCCCGAGGAAATTTTCAAGGAAGCAAAACAGGCGGTTGATTTGTCGCAGGCCGAAATCATCGTGTCGGTCGGGCGCGGAATTAAGGAGCAGAAGAACCTTGCAATGGCTAAACAATTAGCGGAAGCTCTCGGCGGCGAACTGGCCGCTTCGCGCCCCATCTGTGATTCCGGCTGGCTTCCCATGGACCGGCAAATTGGCTCTTCCGGCCAGACCGTGGCTCCCAAACTTTATTTCGCGCTGGGCATCAGCGGCGCCATCCAGCACATTGTCGGTATGAAAGGCTCACGGACCATCATCGCCATCAACAAAGATGCCGAAGCGCCAATTTTTGAAATTGCCGACTATGCCGTGGTCGGCAATCTGTTTGACATCGTGCCGCCGCTGATTGAGGAAGTGAAGAAAACCAAAAGCAGAGCTTGAATGCTCATCTTCCGCAAACCTCCGCAAAATATCGAACGCCCGCAAATGCCCGCTGATGTAGTCATTGTCGGCGGCGGTCCATCTGGCCTTGCATGCGCGCTCCGTCTTGCGCAGTTGATTGATCAGCACAACGCGGCCCATCCTGATTCGCTCCTCAGCAAAGAAAATATTTACGTGCTCGAAAAGGCGCGGGAAATTGGTCAGCACTGCCTCTCCGGCGCAATTCTCGATCCGCGCTCCATGCGCGAGTTGCTTCCGGAATTTGAAAAAGAGGCTCCACTCGATGCGCCGGTCGGCAAAGAGGCGGTTTACTTTCTGACCCGAAAAAGCAAGTTCAAGCTTCCACTGACTCCGCCTCCATTGCGCGACCATGGAAACCACGTCATCTCGCTCAATCGCTTTGTGAAGTGGCTGGGAAGCAAAGTTGAGGAAACCGGAGTCACAATTTTTACCGGGTTTGCAGGGGACGAACTTTTATTGGACGACAACCATGTTATTGGAGTCCGTACCGACGACAAAGGCATAGACAAGCAAAACCAGCCGAAATCGAATTTCGAGTCCGGCTATGATCTGCATTCCAAAATCGTCATTCTCGCCGAGGGCAGCCGCGGATCGCTCGCAAAGCAACTGATCACAAAATTCAATCTCGCACAAAATGTAAATCCACAGACTTACAGCCAGGGCATTAAAGAACTTTGGGAAGTGCCCTCGGGCCGAATCGCTCCCGGCGAGGTGATCTACACCATGGGCTGGCCGCTCACCAGCAACGAGTACGGAGGCGCATGGATTTACGGCGGCAAAAATAATACCGTGTCTTTGGGATTCGTCACCGCCCTCGAATACGCTGACCCACGCCTTGATCCGCAGCATGTGCTACAGGAATTCAAAAGACATCCATTTGTAGCGAAGATGCTGGCTGGCGGAAAAATGGTCCGCTACGGCGCGAAGTCATTGCCCAATGGAGGATGGTGGTCTCTTCCACCGCTCGCTGGAGATGGCTGGCTGCTCATCGGCGACTCCGCCGGATTTCTCAATTCGGCGCGGCTCAAAGGAATTCATCTGGCCATCAAGAGCGGGATGCTGGCGGCTGAAACTGCATTCGCGGCATTGCAAAAAGATGAGTTTTCCGCGTCCACACTGAGTCAATTTCAGCGTAGCGTCGAATCCAGTTGGATCAAAGACGAACTTTGGAAGGTCCGCAACTTCCATCAGGGATTTGAACACGGCTTCTGGCGCGGATTGTTTCACGCTGGTTTGCAGCAGTTCACCAATGGACGCGGTCTGCGTAACCGCTATTCCTCTGCTCCCGGCTATAAGCGGATGCAGCCGCTGGTGGGCTTGCCTCCAAACGGCGGAGATGAAGCGCATCTCCTCGGCCCTGCAAAAGGCGATGGCCAGCTCACTTTCGACAAGTTGACCGATTTGTACCACTCGGGCACGAAGCACGAAGAAGACCAGCCTGCGCATTTAATCATTCACGATACGAACATCTGCGAACAACGCTGCATTCAGGAATTCGGCAGTCCCTGCCGGAATTTTTGCCCGGCGAATGTTTACGAAATGCTCGACGATCCCGCCGCGCCCCACGGCAAGCGCATCAGCCTGAATCCTTCCAATTGCGTGCACTGCAAAGCCTGCGACATTCACGATCCCTACCAGATCATCACCTGGGTCCCGCCCGAAGGCGGCGGCGGTCCGAATTATGAAGGCATGTAAAAATGGACAATGGCTCGGAGCACATTTACTCTAAGTGCCGTCATTGCTGCGCAATTAAGCGGAGAAAATCATGAAAAACAATTTTTTTATCGCAGTCCAATCTTCCATGACAGTGCTGGTGTTAGCTGCGTGCGCTTTTGCCCAGCAGGCAGCCACTACTTCCCCTTCTGCCATGAGTCCCAGCCTGCAGAAGTACCGCAATTCGCGCATTGATATGTTTCTTAACGACTATGGCCAGCTTGCGCGCTACCGCGATGCCAATGCGGCGTTAAAGCCGGCCCCCCCGGGCGAGAATCGCGTGGTGTTTTTCGGCGATTCCATTACCGATATCTGGCACATTGATCAATCGTTCCCCGGCAAGCCTTACATCAATCGCGGTATCGGCGGCCAGACCACGCCGCAAATGCTCGTGCGCTTCCGCCAGGATGTCATTGACCTGCATCCGCGCGTCGTCCTTATTCTCGCCGGGACCAACGATATCGCCGGCAATACCGGTCCTGAACGGCTCGAAGATATCGAGGCCAACTACAAGACGTTTTCCGAGCTGGCACGCGTGCACCATATCCGCCTAATTTATGCTTCGCTCACGCCCATTAACGATTACGTTCCGCGCACCCATGACTTTTTTGCGGACCGCTCGATGGCTAAGATTTTGGAACTCAACCAATGGCTCAAGAATTACTGCTCGAAAAGCGGCGATTTGTATCTCGACTACTTCAGCGCTCTGGTGGATGACCACGGCAAGATGAGGCGCGACCTCTCCGACGATGGCTTGCACCCGAACGCCGCGGGCTTCAAAGTGATGGCCCCATTGGCAGAGACCGCCATTGAAAAAGCGTTAAAGTAACACAATCCATCTATAATTAATTCAGTTTCCGACCGTGGCAGCCTTCGGGCATACCCTGGTTGCCTCGGCGAGGAAAGTAAGCGCAACATAATATTTTGTGCTGCTTTCCGCAGGTACAGGTGGAAACGTCTGCGCCTCCCGTGCTTTGCAAGAGGCACAGTGGAAAGGAAGCGCCCCGCCGGAGTTGTGCTCCGTCTGCTCGCATTTCTCTCCAAGTTGCGAAAAAGCATAGTGGCAATCAGCATTTAGCCGCCCCAGCTTTGCTATCGCGCATGCGTCTTCGCCAAATGCTAAGTGCCAGTTGCTGAATGCTTACTGCTGACTACTAAATGCCGCATGCCCCTTACCGACAAATTCGGCCGCGCCATCACCGACCTGCGGATCTCCGTCACCGACCGCTGCAATTACAAATGCATATATTGCCGGACGGGCAACGAGGGCGCGCTCTACGGTGATCTCCCCTTCGCCGACTATTTGCGTATGGCGCGAGTGTTGGCATCGCTCGGAATCAGAAAAGTTCGCATCACCGGCGGCGAGCCTTTGCTCCGCCCTGGGATCGCTGATTTCATTCGCGAGCTCGCCCAACTGCGCGACGTTGACGGCCAGCCGCTCGATCTCGCGCTCACCACCAACGGGCACCTTTTGGCCGGACTGGCTCAACCTCTCAAAGATACGGGCCTGGGCCGCGTCACCGTCAGCATGGACGCGGTGGATCCCGACCGTTTTGCCCGTATTACTCGCGTGCCCGGCGGATATGAAAAAGTCCTCGCCGGAGTTCGCGCCGCCCGCCAAGCCGGGCTTGGCCCCGTGAAGGTAAATTGCGTTCTTATGCGCGGCTTTAATGAAGACCAGATCGTTCCCTTCGGCATGTTTGCCCGCGAAGAAAATGTAATTGTCCGCTTCATTGAATTCATGCCTCTGGAAGAAGGCCGCGTCTGGTCGCCAAATACAGTTGTACCGCTAGACGAAATTCTTCAGCGCATGCAGGAATACCGGCCGTTGGTTGAGATTCCGCACGCGCACAGTGAAACTGCGCGCCGCTACCGCTTCGCCGACGGCATCGGCGAGATTGGAATTATCGCGCCCGTCTCGCATCCCTTCTGCGGCCATTGCAGCCGCATCCGCATTACCTGCGACGGCAAAATCCGCACCTGCCTCTTTTCCGTTTGGGACCATGACCTGCACGAGCTGATCGAGCGAGGCGCATCGGATGCGGAGCTTGCAGATTTTATCCGCAGCGTAGTCCAGAAAAAAGAAGCCCGCCATCACATCGGCGAGCCAGACTTTGTGCCCGCCTCAAGAACTATGGTTCATATTGGGGGGTAAGAGCTCAGTCAAGAACCATCCGCTATGCAGAATAATTTTGATTTTGTGAAAATATATTCATCTTTTTTGTCGGCACGTATTCAGCTCTAAAGATTTTTTAGTGGAAATTGGAAAGATGAAAACGGCCCTGCAATTGCATGCACAACTTTGGGATCCCCAATTAAATTCATCCTGAGGACGATATGAAAGTTCAACGCACTTTGCTGGCGATAGCAGTATTTGCCTTAGTAGCGACACTGGCTCCAATAGCACATGCCGACACAATTATTTACAGTTTCTCCGGAACCAACACGGCGCCTGGTGGTGACGGTTTGGCCGTTGCTTTCCAATTTACCTCCGGTACCTTTCTTACGGCTACACCACCTCCTTTTGGAGGAACTGCACTTGTTGCCGCGCAATTGGACTCCTGTACAAATTGTTTGGATTCGCTTGACGTTCCGGCTATAGTTTTTCATCCGAATAACGTGGTGGGAGACACAATCGATTTCAATGATGTGAATAACGTCGGCAGTGTTTTTTCGTTCTCCTTTGGTGCATTTGGGACGCCTGGCACCTATATTTCCAGTGCTCCCTTTAATCCCGGCACCCTGACGGTAACCAAGGTTCCCGAGCCAGAGACTATTGCGTTTCTTATGTTGGGTTTGTTTGCAGTGGCCGGTTCGCAAGTCGCAAAAAAGCCACAACTGTTCAAGTCAATCTAGAAACTTTCCAGTTTTTGTAGTTCTTTTCTGATCGCCATATACGTATTCGGATCGCGATCTAGGATCGGGCGACAGTTGCACTTTGAACCCCCAAAGTGCACAATATCAATGGATGTCCCTGCTTCAGGTCGAACATATAGGGGCAACAAATTCTGCGGTTCTTTTCGTCGAGGCTGGGCATCCAAACTTAGTAAGAGCAGTTAAGTAGCTTCAACATCCCCGCCGGTTGGGCGATGAATTCAGCAAAAACTGAACTCACCGCAGTGAACTGACTGGAGCTGCTGAAAGGCTTTCAACATCCCCGTTTCGGATAGAGCATAAGCGCCTCGCGAGAAGTTGCGAGCGCAGTGCCGTCTGAAGCTGAAAGCGTGACGAACATGGCTACGACAGCAGTTTGCAGTCTGGAAAATTATCTCGTTCTTCCTGACCATACGATGGATGAACGCATTCGCTCCGCCAAACGTGAACTGGGCCGCGAAGTCGTCGTCCTGGGGCACCATTATCAGCGCGATGAAGTAATCCGCTTCGCCGATTTTCGCGGCGACTCCTACAAGCTTTCCCAGGAAGCCGCCAAGGCTGCCGGCAAATACATCGTGTTTTGCGGCGTGCATTTCATGGCGGAAAGCGCCGACGTGCTCAGCCGCCCCGGCCAGGTCACAATTCTTCCCGATCTCAACGCCGGATGTTCCATGGCCGATATGGCCGAAATCACTCAGGTGGAAGATTGCTGGGAGCAGTTGGTCCGTGCTGGCGCCACTGCCGACGACGGCAATGGCATTACGCCGGTCACGTACATCAATTCCACCGCCGCCATCAAAGCGTTTTGTGGTGAGCGTGGCGGCGTAGTTTGCACTTCGTCCAGCGCAGCCGCTGCCATGAAGTGGGGATTCGCCAAAAATCCCAAGCTGCTTTTCCTTCCCGACCAGCACCTGGGCCGCAATACCGGATATACCATGGGAATTCCACTCAATGAAATGGTTGTCTGGGATCCTTATCAACTCAACGGCGGCACAACTTCCGAACGCCTGCGGGCGGCAAAAATAATTCTATGGAAGGGCCACTGCTCTGTTCATCAGCGGTTTTTGCCGGAGCACGTTGATAAAGTCCGCGCCAAATATCCCGGCATCCGCGTTATCGCGCATCCTGAATGCCGCTGGGAAGTCTGCCAAAAAGCCGACGCGCTCGGCTCGACCGAAAAATTGCTGAAAATTGTGCGCGAGGCCCCGGCCGGCAGCATGTTTGCCGTAGCTACGGAAATCCACCTTGTGAACCGCATGGCCAAAGAGTTTGCGCCACAGGGCAAAAAAGTCATCTCGCTCGACGATTCCGGCTGCCTCTGCACTACCATGTTCCGCATCTCGCCGCAGCACCTGTGCTGGGCGCTGGAAAATTTGGGGGAAGGCAACATCGTCAATCAGATCAAAGTGAAAGATGATGTGAAGTACTGGGCAAAGGTCGCGCTCGATCGTATGCTGGAAATTCGGTAGGGAAATGCGCAAAGATCGAGAACAATAGATGCAGGACGTCGAGCTGCGCCAACGGAACATTGTTTTCCCGGATACTGCAAACAATCAAGCCCGGCTTTGGCGCAATGTTATTGATGGCCATCAAGACTTAAGCACAGTCCAGTGGTTCGGTTTGTTTTTGATTTACGTCCCTTCCATTGTGGCCCTTATTGCAATATTATTTCCCGACATCGCGGACGGCTTTTCATTCCGGCGATTTCTTTCCGGTGTAATGAGGCTCGCAATTGCGGCAGTAGTTATTCTGGTTTTTATGGGAGCTTTAACGCTGAGTTGCCGCCGAGCGGAAATAAAAAGAAAACCGCACCACTGAATATTGGGTTTTGACGTGAGTGAATACCGGGCTAATCCGTCCGGCCAATGGCGGTGCGCCGTTGCTTCATTGGGCCATGCGCGCGTGATCCGCGGCTGCTGGCTGCCATCTCCTGCTCTTCATCCTCATCTTCATTGAAGCCAGAAGCAATTGGCAACGCCGCCGATGACGTAAGCCCTTGATACTGGGTCCGCACCATCATTAATTTCTTTAGATCATCCCCGGCCAGCGGTTGCTGCCGTCCGATCATGTGAGTGGTGAGCGCGATCTGCGCGAAGTGCTCCACGGTTTCCATCTTCATATAGGCGTGCAGCAGGTCTTCGGCGTACGTCACAACTCCGTGGTTCGCCATTAAAATGGCGTCGTGCTGCGGGACGAAAGGCTCAAGCGACCGCGCCAGCTCCGGGGTTCCCGGGGTCCCGTACCTGGCCAGCGGAATGGATCCCAGCCCTACCACAACTTCGCACACCAGCGGCTTGTCCAGCGCCATTCCCGCAGCCGCAAATCCAGTCGCGGTCGGCGGATGAGCATGAACAATTCCGCGTATGTCCGGGCGCAGCCTGTAAATCATCAGGTGCATTCCAATTTCGCTGGAAACATCACGCCACCCTGAAATTTTTTGCCCTTCCATGTCCACCACTATCAGGTCCGAAGGCCGCATCATGGCCTTGCACATTGCGGTCGGCGTGGCCAGTATCCGGTTATTTTTCAGGCGGACGGAAAGGTTTCCGTCCATGGCCGCAACATAGCCCCGCTGATGCAGCATGGCCCCAAACTGCACAATTTGACTGCGGTATTGCCGTTCGCTTGGCATGAACAGGAAAAGGCCGGACTACCAGTTGCCGATCATCTTACTCCTGCTACTACTTGGAAACAAATGAATATTCACGTGTTTCCTTTACTGGATTTTTCTTTTTTCCGCTCGTATGGCCACAGAACGCAGCGAACTTCTGTTTTCCTGGATGCCAAATCTATAATCAAAATGCGTGCTGGTTGCCGACTTTCATTACGAACTTCCGGAAGAACTCATTGCGCAAGAAGCTCTCGCCGACCGCGCCGCCTCCCGCCTTTTGCTGGTGAAGAGCACGGCGCAAGCGCAGCATGGACCTTTTCCTACTTATGCACTCTCGCCGGACCTTTCCGCGCGTGAGGTCAAGAACCGACCGCCGGATTTCCGCGACTGCTATTTCCGCGATTTCCCCCTCCTTCTGCGTCCCGACGATCTTCTTGTATTCAACAACACCCGCGTGTTTCCCGCGCGTCTTTATGGCCGCCGCAGCGGGTCAAAGGCGCAGCCTCTCAGTCCGGGGAATCCTGCCTCCCGCAGATTTCTCCAGGGAAGAGTCGAGGTCTTGCTCACCCGGCAAATCAGCCAAAGTCCCAATGAATGGGAGTGCCTGGTGCGTCCCGGCAGGAAGATCGGCGTAGGTGAGGAATTGTTCTTCGGCGAAGAAAAATCAACTTTGAGCAGCGCCGGGGAAGGCGGAGCGCAGCCTCGTGAGAACTCCGCCGAGTTGCAAGCCGAAGTCATCGCTCGCGGCAGCTTCGGCGAACGCACCATTCGCTTCAAGCCTGTTTCCAATTTTTTTGCCGTTGTCGAACGCCTCGGCCATGTTCCCTTGCCGCCGTACATTGCGCGCGGTGATCGCGCTGCCGACCGCGAACGCTACCAAACGGTCTATGCCCGCGAACGCGGATCCGTCGCCGCCCCCACCGCCGGCCTGCACTTCACCTCAGAAATTCTGGACCAAATCAAAAATCGCGGCATTGAAACCACAGAAATTACTTTGCACGTTGGCCTGGGAACATTTCAGCCCGTGCGGGCTGTCGAAGTAGAAAAGCACGAACTCCATCGTGAGTCGTATTCCATTTCTGAATCCGCCGCTGCGGCCATCAATCGCGCGTGCGAAAACAATCGCCGCATTGTCGCCGTGGGGACGACTACCGTGCGGGCCCTAGAACATGCTGCCGGGCAATTAGAAGGCGGCAAATTACGTCCCACAAGCGGAGATGCCGATATCTTCATCTATCCTGGCTACCAATTCCGCATCGTCAACGCCCTGCTCACCAACTTCCACCTTCCGCAATCCACGTTGCTCATGCTGGTCTGCGCCTTCGCGGGCCGGGAGAATGTGCTCGCCGCATATCGCCACGCAGTCGGGCGCAAGTACCGCTTTTATTCTTACGGCGATTGCATGTTCCTGGAATAATAAACGTTGGCCGGACGTTGTTCCCGCCAGCGGCCCACTCCTCGCAAAAAGCTTCCTCCGAATTGTAAAATCCGAGGTGGACGGCTGTCTCCAGCTTCTCCTTTTGAATGGGCGAGCGAAGGAAATACGCATAGAAAATCCGCACATCGAGGCCGCTTTAAGGATTGCAACGAAATGATCGTTATGAAATTCGGCGGAACTTCCGTCGAGGATGCCAGCGCAATCCGGCGCGTCATGCAGATCGTCGAAGGCCGCCTGCAGCAGCAGCCCGTCGTGGTTGTCAGCGCTTTGGCCAAAGTTACCGATCAGTTGCATACTATGGCGCGCGCGTCAGGAGCGGGAAACCGCGAGACAGCAACGGCCCTCGCCCGCCGGCTTCAAGAACGGCACACGCAGGTTGCCGCTGCATTGCTTGGCCAGCCCGCCTTCGAAGAATTCCACCCGGTTCTCGATGAAATCTTTCAAAATCTAAACGAACTCTTACGCGGCATCGCGGCCGTCGGAGAACTTACCCCTCGCAGCGCCGATCACGTCCTGGCCTACGGAGAAATTCTTTCTTCCAAAATCGTTGCCGCCGCATTTCATGCACACAAGCTCCCGGTCACGCATGCTGACTCGCGCGAATGCATCGTTACTGATCAACAGTTCACTCGCGCCACACCGTTGTTGGAAGAAACCAGCAGCCGCTTGCATAAAATCATCGCTCCTATGCTCGCTGCCGGGCGCGTGCCAGTCATGGGCGGATTCATCGCTGCCACTAAAGCCGGAATTACCACCACCATCGGGCGCGGCGGCTCCGATTTTTCTGCGGCTATTGTGGGCGCAGGCCTCGGCGCGGAGCGCATTGAAATTTGGACGGACGTGGATGGCATGATGACCACCGATCCCAACCTGTGCCCCGACGCCCATCGGATTAAGAACATCAGCTTCGATGAGGCGGCGGAACTCGCCTATTTCGGGGCGAAAGTTTTGCATCCAGCAACGGTCCTGCCCGCCATCCAAAAAAATATTCCTGTTTACGTCCTCAACTCCCGCAATCCAAATTGCGAAGGAACGCGCATCTCCGCCCGCCCCGCCAAGTCCCGCAACTTTCTTAAAGCGATTGCCGCCAAAAAACGCATCACCATCATTGATATTGCTTCGCCGCGCATGCTGCTGGCGCACGGTTTTCTAAAGGCAATTTTCGACGCGTTCGACCGGCACCGCATCGCGGTGGATGTCGTCTCAACCTCGGAGGTCAGTGTGTCCCTCACCGTCGACTCCAACGAATCCATCCCTGCGCTCGCCGCGGAGCTAGCCGCTCTTGCCGATGTGAAATACGAAGGCCGCAAGGCTATCATTTGTCTTGTAGGAGAAAACCTGCGCGAGGTGCCCGGAATTGCCGCCCATGTTTTCGGCGAATTGCAAGACATTAAAATCCGCATGATCTCGCAGGGCGCTTCAGAAATAAATTTGAGCTTCGTGGTCGAAGAAGAGCACGTGCCGGAAATCGTGCAGCGCCTGCACCGCAAGTTCTTTTCCGACCCCGATCCTGACGTCTTCGCATAGAAGCAGCGCCAGCATCCGTCTAAACGGAAACTGGCAAGCGGCTTGCCGAAGAGAAAGTAGAACATCCTTTGGTGCTTAGGGTGAATTCATATTCGGGGATTGACCGGCATATGTCATGCGCGCCTGTTTAGGTCGGTTGCATCTCCTGATAGATTTAATGATCTAAGTTTCTTAACAGAGCCATTCAAATATTGAGTTCTCTCCTCGCCTGGCGCAGCCTCACCTTTCGCCAGACACGATGCCTCCATCATCAATCATCAGTTCGGCAAACGCCCGCCTCGTGGCATTCTCATGCCTGAGTTGGTAGATTATGACTCTGGGTGAATTCCCATCCAGGGTTCGTAAATTCGCCACTGCTCGTAATCCGCTGAAGCTGAAGGGAACCTGCTCCAATGCAACCGCGAACACTTTTTGAAAAAGTCTGGGATGACCATGTAGTTGCCGCGAACGGCGGCCAGCCAGCACTGCTCTACATTGACCTGCACTTGGTGCACGAGGTCACATCCCCGCAAGCATTTGACGGGCTACGCGCTGCCGGGCGTAAGGTGCGGCAAACGCAGCGGACGGTGGCCACCGTAGACCACAACATCCCTACCACGCCGCGCGGCACGCCGATCACGGACGCGATCGCCGCCCGCCAGATTGAAGCTCTACAGCAAAATTGCAAGGAATTTGGCGTTCCGCTGTTCGATATGGACTCCCCCAACCAGGGAATCGTTCACATAATCGGGCCGGAACTCGGGCTTACGCAGCCGGGAAAGACGATCGTTTGCGGTGACAGCCACACCAGTACGCACGGCGCTTTCGGCGCGCTGGCATTCGGCATTGGCACCTCGGAAGTTGAACACGTGCTGGCTACGCAATGTTTGCCACAGCGCAAGCCGAAGACAATGTTGATTAAGGTCAACGGCAAGCTGCCGGAGGGCGTTACTGCGAAAGATATTGCTCTCGGCATTATTGGACAAATCGGTACAGATGGCGCGACTGGATACGTGATCGAGTATGCAGGGGAAGCAATCCGGACGCTTTCCATGGAAGGCCGCATGACTTTGTGCAACATGAGCATTGAAGCGGGGGCGCGCGCCGGAATGATCGCGCCCGACGAAACTACATTTACCTACGTGAAAGGCCGCCGCTTTGCGCCTTCCGGAGCGGAATGGGAGAAGGCCGTCGAACGCTGGCGGAGGCTGCCCTCCGATGCGGGAGCAAAATACGACAAAGTCATCGAAATCGAAGCGGCGCAGCTTGCTCCGCTGGTCACGTGGGGAACCAACCCCGGGATGGTGGTGTCCATCACCGGACGCGTTCCGGAATTGACGGAATTGAAAACCGAAGCAGAACGAAGCGCGGCGCAGCGCATGCTGGAGTACATGGGACTTGCGCCCGGCACTCCGATCGAATCCATCAGCGTAGACCGCGTTTTCATCGGCTCCTGCACGAATTCGCGGCTGGAAGACTTGCGCGCCGCCGCAAAAGTAGCCAAGGGCCATAAAGTAAATTCCAAGGTCCGCGCTATGGTTGTTCCAGGGTCGCAGGCCGTTAAAAAAGCAGCCGAAGCGGAAGGCCTTCACCTGATTTTTCAAGAGGCGGGATTTGAATGGCGCGAATCCGGCTGCTCCATGTGCCTGGGAATGAATCCCGATATATTGCAGCCCGGCGAACGTTGCGCTTCCACCAGCAACCGTAATTTTGAAGGCCGCCAGGGACGCGGCGGACGCACGCATCTGGTGAGCCCCATGATGGCCGCTGCCGCCGCTATTACAGGACGTTTTACCGATATCCGGCAGTGGCACTTCAATTAGTTTTTGCGACTCATTTTTCGTTTGCGACTGTTAGAGTTCCGCCCCGCTCGAAAGCGCGGCCTGTTAGGAGAGAAACAATGCAACCATTTCGCGTACATAAAGGCCGCGTAGCGCCACTCTACCGCGCCAATGTTGATACCGACCAGATCATCCCCAAACAGTTCCTAAAGCGCATTGAAAAAACTGGCTTCGGGGAATTTGTTTTTTACGACTGGCGGCGGCTGCCGGATGGATCGCTCGATCCGAACTTTCCTTTGAATGCCCCGCGATATGCCAAAGCCAGCATTCTGGTGACGGACAAAAATTTCGGCTGCGGCTCTTCCCGCGAACACGCCGT
>JAICKN010000212.1 GCA_025927855.1 Terriglobales bacterium | reverse complement strand
GGATTGAACCTGCAATGCACGCCGGGCAACGACGTGGAATGCGTGACGGCGCAGGTGGGCGCAGGCGCGAATGTCGTTCTTTTCACCACTGGGCTGGGGACGCCTACGGGAAATCCCATCGCGCCGGTGATGAAAATTGCAACCAATTCACAATTGGCCGGGCACATGCCCGACATCATTGACCTGGACACCGGGGGTATTATCGCTGGAGAAAAAACCGTCGCACAAACGGGAGAAGAAATTCTGGAACAGGTCATTCGTGTGGCCAGCGGAGAGCTACAGACCAAAGCCGAACTTCTTGGCCAGGATGATTTCATCCCCTGGAAACGTGGCGTTTCGCTATAAATTGGCGCGCCGCGACGTAAGATATTGAATGGCTGTTCGTTCCGGCATAGTAGCCGCTCCGACCTTCGCAATTCTTGAAATATTTCTCGCAGGCTGGTTGTTTTACCTTCCCCGGTGACTTTCCTTGGAGTGCTGCTCCACAAGTTTTTTTGTCAGTATCACCATGCCGAACAATTGCGTCCATTCGGAAACCACATTCCCAACCACTTCTCCCCACTTGGAGTTTGGGTCCATGCGCTTGAAAACTAAAATCCAAACAAGCCCGGTTATGATTAAAAAAACGGAAAGAGAGTGCTGCCGCAATAATCGGCGCACCGGCTGCAAAGGCCCTTTCGGCGGGCGGCGGCTTTCCGCCGAGCCCTTTTCATACAAGTATTTTGTGGCGATTACCGTCACCACCACACCGGTCCAGTCGGCAATTGCGTTCCCAAAGAACGAACCCCAGTGGCTATGCTCGTTCCAATGGATATACAAAATAATCCACAAGGCAAGAATGCTTCCGGTCACCAGGCTTAAGGAATGCTCCCGCAGAAAGGGCTTTTTCTTATGATTTCTTGTTTCATGCGCTTGTGCCATGCAGATCTTCGCTCCTGTATAACCTGTATAAGCAATGCTCACAAAGGTATGCGGAAGCGCTGGCAAGGGTTGTACTCTGGCGCAAGAGAACAACTGTTACGGAATAAACAATTTCGGGGGACTTTAGTTCTCTCCGAACATGGAAACCTGGCGCTGGTCAGTCGGGGTGACTTTTCTCCGCCTCGTCACTCCAATAACAGCCAGAACGGTCAATGAATCCAATGCCGTACGGGGCACGAAGATGCGTTGAGTATTCGAGCGCAAATCCGGAGGGTTCACCAAAAATCCTTCGGGCAGGGTCTGCGATAAATCGTTTGGCATCATGCCTTCTACGATCTCGTTGTCTTTAAATTTTAACCGCACCCATAAACCTGCAGTGCGCGGGCGGCTGGTGAAGGTCTTTCGCTGCAATGATTCCGAATCGCCAAACTCGCGCACAAAATAGACGCCTTTGATGTCTTTAAGGTCAATGGCCACAACATTCCCCGCCGTATTCAGCAATTCCAGCTTTTCTTCACGGACAAAATTCGTCGGCGATACGTAGCCATTAATGCTGTCCCGGTCCATCTTCCGAACAATGACTTTTTTGTGTGTAGAGGGCATGTGATTGAGCCGCAAGGATATTTCTGCCGGCAAACCGCTCAGTTTTATCCCCGCAATCTATTGATTTTGCACTTTTTTTTATCGAAAATGGCAGTGTTCTACGTTCGTAGTAGCCAAATCGTTAACGTTATGATATTTTCTCTAGCTTGCCACACTCAGCCATTCATAGTATAAGTCTATTGTATCGAGCCACTTACACTAAGCGGCAGCGGAGTTCTTGTCTCTTGGGAACCGCTATCTGTGGAAAATTTAGCTTTTTAGTACCCAAAAACGGTCTGGAATAAGCTTTTCACCCTCACAGGGATTGCAGTCAAGAAAGAATGGCTGATTACATTTACACCATGGAAATCCGGCTTACGCCGGGGCAGCAGCGCGGTGTGGTGCTGGTGCAGGACATCGCCCGCGCCGCGGGAATGAATGTATATCTTACCGGCGGAGCTGTCCGCGACATCATCAGCGGTTTTTCCATTCGGGACCTCGACTTCACCGTCCAGGGCAATCCCTTCAAACTGGAAAAAGACCTGGAACGCGCCGGAGCCGTGATCGCCGGTCGCGACGATGACACGAAAAGTCTTTTCGTGGGCCTGCCCGGAAATGTGCGCGCGGAAATCAGCATGGCCCGGATTGAACGCCATGAAAAAACCGGCAAACCTCCTGTAATCGCTCCGGCCACAATTCTCGAAGATTTGCGCCGCCGCGATTTCACCATCAACGCCATGGCTCTTTCGCTGAACCCAGGCTCGCGCGGCCTCTTAATGGATCCTTTTAATGGCGCGGCCGATATTGAAGCCAAGCTGATTCGCGTGTTGCATAATTATGCGTTCCTGGAAGACCCTTCGCGCCTGCTGCGCGCCAGCCGTTTTGCCGGACGCTTTCATTGGCCGCTTGAAGAGCGCACCCAGGCGCGGTACGACTCCGCCAAAGAGAACAAATACATCGAACACATCAGCCATAAAAGCATTGGCTACGAAATTGAACAAATTGCGTATGAAGAAGATCCGCTGCACATTCTCAAGATTTACGAGAAGGAAGGGTGGCTTGAGGTATTAAATCCACATTGGACGAGCGCGAAAGCGGACTCCTCCGGTCTGGCCCAATTGCTGAAAACGCGCCAGCAGATGAATGAACTGGGCTACCGTCCTGATCCTGCGCCCGCGGTAATGTACTTCCTGACCTCGCGAGTCGGCAGCAAAGACATTACCGACCTGCAGAAGGCAATTCCCCGAAAAACGCTGGTGGAAGCCTGGAAAGATTTAGAGGACCACGCCAAGGAGCTGGCCAAGCGGTTAAGCGGCAAAGAAGCGGCCACTCCATCGCGTACCTGGAAGCTGCTCTCGGAAACCCGGCCGGAAATGGTTCTGTTTTTGGCGGTGACGGCACGCCAGCAGGCGGTCGCGCAAAAGATCAAGAACTTTTTTACCAAATGGCGGCAAACCCAACAAAGGGTTCCGCTTCCGGAGATGACGGAGTTGCATATTACGCCGCAGCTTCCGGAGTATCCCAAGATTTCCGAAGATGTTTTCATGCTGCTGCTCGATGGCAAGCTGCGTTCTCGCAATGAAATTCTGAAATACTTAAAGCCTTTGGCGCCGCCTCCTCCGCCACCGCCTCCCGCGCCCAAGCGCGGCCGTGCCAAAGGAGCAGCTGCGGCGGCTGCTTCCAGCCCGGCTCCAGAAGCAAAGAGCGGGATAGCGGGGAAAAAGAAATCCAAGGGAGCGGTTGCTGCTGCACCGCCACCTCCCGCAGCAATTACCGCGAAACCGGCAGCGAAGACCGCTACGCCTGATGTTTCAGGCAAACCGGAAAAATCTCCGGTGGCGCCCAAACCGCCAGCAAAGAAACAGCCCTCGTCAAAAAAGGCAGGGGCAAAGAAATCAAAAAAGAAGTAGTCCACGCGGCCTTACCCGCTGCCGACGGCGGTACAGTAGAATGCATCCAACTAACATTGGAGGTATGCCATGGCCACGGAACTAGCCAATCAAACCTGCGTACCTTGCCGCGGTGGCGTGCCTCCGCTGAAGGGCAAGGAGCTGGCCGAGATGCACAAGCGCCTCCCCGATTGGGCGCATTGGGAAGTGGTGAATGAACACCACCTTACGCGCATGTTCACTTTCCCGGATTTCAAGCAGGCACTCGACTTCGTAAATCGTGTGGGAGCGGTCGCCGAGGAACAAGGCCATCATCCCGACATCCTGCTCACCTGGGGCAAGGTAGGGATTACCATTTGGACCCACAAAGTGGACGGCCTGACTGAGAGCGACTTCATCATGGCTGCCAAAATTGACAAGTTGTACAGCCGGTAATTTATAAGAGAATATCCGCGAACGAGGCCGGTTTTATTGGTTTTCTGGTTGGTTGTGTCACTTGGAACAGCCTGCCCACGGCCATGCTTTCCAATCACCGCAACTCCATTTACAATCATCATTTACCTGCAAGGCTTCGATGGCGCTGAAGGAGTCGGAAGCGATTGTCTTGCGCACTTATCCGCTGCGCGAGGCGGACCTGCTGGTCACGCTTTTTACCCGGCTGGAAGGCAAAGTACACGCTGTGGCGCGGTCCGCCAAGAAATCGAAACGGCGGTTTGGCGGCGCGCTCGAGCCCCTGACGTATGTCCGGGCGTATTACGAAGACCGTGAACGGCAGGAATTGGCGCGGCTTGACTCGTGCGATGTGCTGGAGTCGCCGCTGGCTGACGAAGTCAGTTATTCGCGGGCAATTGCATTAGAGCACGTCGCCGAACTGCTCGACGAATTGCTGCCGGACCGCGAAGCGAATGATGCCGTATTTCGGTTGACGCTCTCGGTGCTGGCGCAAATGCAGCACGAAGCGTTTTGGATGCCCATTACATACTTCGAGCTGTGGATGACGCGGCTGATGGGCTATTTGCCCGAGCTTTCTGAGTGCATCGTCTGCGGACGGGAATTGAATGGCGATCGGGCATTCTTCCACGCACTGGCAGATGGACTCATGTGCCTGGACGATAAGCGGCTGGCATCGTCAGAAATTTCAGCCGAATCGCGAGCCATTGCCGCGCAGATGTTTCGTGCTCCGGTCGAGAGTTTCACCGGCGCTTCGTGGCCGAGGTCTTCTGCTTCTGATTTGCGGAAGTTTTTGTTGCAAACGCTGCAACGGCATATTGAGAAGAAGCTGGTAACGGCGGGAATGCTGGAAAAGATGTAAACAATTTTTTCAATTTGTGACTCCACCTAAATCAAACTCGCCAACGTATCAGGAGTTGATCCTCCGCCTGCAATCTTTTTGGGCGGCCCGCGGGTGCGTTCTTCAACAACCCTACGACGTAGAAGTTGGCGCGGGTACCATGGCCCCGGAAACCTTTCTGCGCGTGCTCGGCCCGAATCCTTACAAAGTGGCGTATGTGCAGCCCTCGCGGCGCCCAGCCGACGGCCGTTACGGAGAGAATCCCAACCGCCTGTTCAAGCACATGCAGCTTCAGGTGATCCTGAAGCCTCCGCCGGAAAATGTGCAGGAGCTTTACCTGGAGTCTTTATCCGCAATCGGAATCGACCTTCGGCAACATGACATCAAGTTTGAAGAAGACAACTGGGAATCGCCGACTTTAGGCGCGTGGGGCATCGGGTGGCAGGTGATGCTCGACGGCCTGGAGATCACGCAGTTCACTTATTTCCAGCAATGCGGCGGAGTGGATCTCGATCCCATTTGCGCGGAGTTAACCTATGGACTCGAGCGCATCGGCGCGTTCTTGCAGGATGTGAACAGCATTTATGACATTGTGTGGGCACGCGATCCGCTAACTAGTCATGAAGTGAAGTATGGGGATGTGCGGCTGGCCGACGAACTGCAATTTTCCGTTTACAACTTTGAAGAAGCGGATGTGGAGAAGACTTGGAAGCACTTTGAGTTGTGCGAAGCGGAGTGCAAGACGCTGGTGGATAAATATTCCGCGCTTAGCAACGACCGCAACACGAAGTTTGACGGAAAAAAGCACTTCCCTCTTCTGGGGGCCTATGATCTCTGCCTTAAGTGTTCGCACTATTTCAACATTCTCGACGCGCGTGGCGCGATTTCCGTAACCGAGCGCGTCGGCGTCATCGCGCGAGTACGCG
>JAICKN010000277.1 GCA_025927855.1 Terriglobales bacterium | reverse complement strand
TCCTTGTAAACCTCTCCTCCTGAAATTCGTCCATATTAGTGCGGAAGGAAACTGTGGCGACAGCACTGGCCGCATCTTTAAATCCGGCGGGCGAAACTGGGGCGGGTACCGTCCCGGCTGTCCGTTTTGACGAGCGCGATTCGATTTTAGAAATAAGCCTTGCCGTTACTGGTACTTGCGCCTCTCCCTGATTGCAACTCGCGTAGCCGTATGTTAGCTTCAAGACTCAACAGAGGTTAGCGTTGCGAGCGACAATTCCCGCCGGTCTGGACCGAAAAGAAGCAGAAATTTACGGGCAACTTGATCCGGAGCGGCTTCCAAAACACATCGCGATCATCATGGATGGCAACGGACGGTGGGCGCGCCGACGCCATCTCCCCCGCATAGCGGGGCACCGCGCCGGAGTCACTTCGGTACGCGTGGTGGTGGAAACAGCCTCTCGAATTGGCGTGCAGGCGCTGACGCTTTACGCTTTCTCCGAAGAAAACTGGAAGAAACGCCCGAAGGCCGAAGTTAGTTTTCTGATGGGGTTGCTGTGCCGCTACCTCAAGCAAGAGGTCCCCACACTGCACAAGAATAACGTCCGGTTGGAGTACATTGGCCGCCTGCACGAGTTACCGCAAAATGTGCAGGAGCGCATGACCTGGGCGCGGGAAGAAACGGCGCGCAACACCGGCATGGTGCTCACCTTGGCCCTGAATTACAGCGCCCGCTCGGAAATCGTAGACGCGTTTCGTTCCCTGGTGGACGCTGCGGCGCGCAACGGCGGCCTACAGCACATGCATGTGGATGAAGACGCCGTGTCACGGCATTTATATACCAGCCACCTGCCCGATCCGGACCTTGTGATTCGCACCAGCGGCGAGATGCGGCTCAGTAATTTTTTACTCTGGCAGCTCGCTTATGCTGAAATCCACGTGACTTCGACGTTGTGGCCGGAGTTTCGTGGTACGAACCTGCTAGAAAGCATCGCGGAATATCAAAAGCGTGAGCGACGCTATGGCGGGCTTGCCGATGAAGGTTCGAACTACTCTTCCGTTCGGCATCCATCTGGGCAACATTCCGCCAACGCTTCTGCGCCCCATGCGGTAAGTCGGCATTTGACCACCTCAATCATGGCAAAAGCAGGACGGAGCTAGAACGAATTGCAACTGCTCAAGCGCATTGTCACGGCATTAGTCCTAATTCCTATTGTTCTTCTGCTAATCTTTGTGGCGCCCATTCCTGTATTGGCCGTTGTAACCGCGCTGGTGGCGCTGCTCACGGTGGACGAACTGCTTAAGCTTTCCGAGGGATACGGCATCCGGCCGTTGCGCTGGGTTACTTATATTTTTGTCGGGGTCTTTTTTTTAGTTCTTGCCCTGAATGGAAAGAGCGTCACTCCGGTTTTTTCCACGGCAGTGTTCGTGTATACGCTGGCGATGGCGGCGGCGCTTGCGCCTTTTATTTTTGCGATCGCCGGGATGGGACGCGGCGATTTGCGCAGCACATTTCCCGCTGCTCTGGTTTCAGTATTCGCGTTCGGGTATGTTGCCCTGCCGTTGGGAATGCTGGTGCAAGTGCGCGAGCTTTGGGCCGGGGCTTTCCTGTTGCTTTATCTATTGCTGGTGGTATGGGCAGGCGATATCTTTGCATATTTCGTCGGGAAATCGGTGGGCCGCCACTTAATGTCTCCGCGCATCAGCCCTAAAAAGACCTGGGAAGGCGCAATTGCTTCCCTGCTGGCCAGCCTGGTGGTTGGGGCCTTGCTGTATAACTATGCGCTACCTATCAGTTCTGCCTTGTTAAAGGCAAACCTGATAGACCGTAAAAGCGGCTTTTTCGCGCTGCAAAAGCCATCGCTTGGGCCGGTCTTGTTGCTCTCAGCGGCAATTAACATCGCTGCCCAATTCGGGGACCTGGTTGAATCACTTATAAAACGCGGCGCCGGCGTGAAAGATTCCGGCAGTCTTCTGCCCGGCCACGGAGGGATGCTCGACCGGGTTGATGCTTTGCTGTTTGCCGCTCCTATTTTGTGGTTTTATGCTGCCTGGCGAGTTCTGCAGTGATGTCACAGTGACTACTCAACTAAATCTCCGCTCTAGTAACATAAGCATACGTCCATGAAGCGAATTGCCATTCTTGGCTGCACCGGTTCCATCGGGCGCAGCACCCTCAACGTCGTCCAGTCTTATCCTGGGCGGTTTTCCGTGGTGTCGCTTGCTGCGGGGAAAAATCTGGACGCAGCTTTTGAACAGGCGAAGGAATGGAAACCGCAGGTGATTTCCGTCGCGACGGAGTCCGATGCCGACGCACTACGTTTGCGCCTGAAAAATGCAGGTTGTAGCGAAACCGAAGTCGTGTGGGGCGCGGCTGGTAACGTAAAAATCGCCACCCATCCGGAAGCGAATTTCGTAGTGAGCGCGATTGTTGGCGTCGCCGGACTGGAAGCGACTTACGAGGCCGTGAAAGCCGGAAAATCCGTGGGGCTGGCCAACAAAGAATGCCTGGTGGCCGCCGGCGAACTTATAACGGCAGAGGCCCGCAGGCAAGGCAAGCCGCTGCTTCCCATTGATAGCGAACATAATGCCGTGCACCAGTGCCTTCGCGGAGGCCGCATGGATGAGGTGGAGCGAATCTGGCTCACCGCTTCCGGCGGCCCCTTCCGCAACACTCCAAAAGCAGAGTTCGCTTCGATCACGGTTGAGCAGGCGTTAAACCATCCCACTTGGAAGATGGGCCAGCGCATCACCATTGATTCCGCCACCTTGATGAACAAGGGATTTGAAGTGATCGAGGCCTGCCGTCTTTTCCACCTGCCCGCTGACAAAGTGAATGTGATTGTGCATCCCCAGTCCACGATCCACTCCATGGTGGAATTTGTGGACGGGAGCATTCTGGCGCAAGTTTCCGTGACTGACATGCGCCTGCCTATTCTTTATGCTTTGACGTATCCGGAGCGCATTGCCTCGGATTTGCGCTTCCCGGTCATGGACTTACGGCACCTCGATTTCGCGCCGCCCGACATGGAAAAATTCCCTTGTCTCCGGCTGGCGTATGAAGCCGCGGAGGCGGGAGGCGCAAAGACCGTCGCTCTGAATGCCGCTGACGAAGTTGCGGTGGCAGCTTTTCTGGATGGCGTCATCCCCTTTACGCATATTCCCAGGATCATTGAAGATGTTCTTTGTGAAACAAAAGCTGTCAAAATGGAATCTATTAAGCAAGTATTGCAAATAGATTTGGAAGCACGTAGCGCTGCTCGTCGTAAAGTAGAGGAATTAGGAAAAGGGCCCGCAGCCATGGCGGGCCGGCCAGCACTTCAGAATTAGGATTTCCGTATATGTCAGATTTTTTTATCGCCGTCGTTGCGCTGTTAGTGGTGCTGGGCTTTTTGGTCTTTATCCATGAATTTGGCCACTTCGCAGTGGCGAAGCTGCTGGGCGTCCGGGTAGAAGTCTTCTCGATTGGTTTCGGCAAACGGTTGTTCGGCTTCCGCAGGGGGGAAACGGACTACCGCATTGCCGCGCTGCCCTTCGGCGGCTACGTAAAAATGAGCGGGGAAAATCCCATGGATACCGTCACCGGCGATCCCGGGGAGTTCCTCTCACATCCACGCTGGCACCGTTTTTTGATCGCCGTTGCCGGGCCGCTCATGAACATATTGCTCGCCATCGGTTTACTGACCGGCGTGTACATGATCCGCTTTGAATATCCTGTGTTCCTGCAAAAGCCTGCCGTTATTGCGGGGATCAAGCCGGATTCCCCAGCCGACAAAGCAGGATTAAGGGCAGGAGACCGGATTGTAAGCATCGGGGACACGCCGACTCCCACATGGGACCAGGTAGAAACTCCCGTGATGATCAGC
>JAICKN010000127.1 GCA_025927855.1 Terriglobales bacterium | reverse complement strand
GGTGTGGTAGCCGCCGGCCTCGCGAACGGCGGAGGTGCGCCACGCGCCAATCGCGCCCGGAACAACGCTGACTGCGCCCAAGATATTCAAAGCGCGACGCTCGAAGTTTTGGCTGGTGATGTACTCCAGTGCCTGCCAGCGTGTCCAGATACTTACGCGGTTGCCGACCTTGGCGTTCCCAGCCAGCGCGCCAATGCGCGGATCGAGGAAATCCGGCACCAACCGCGCGATTGCATCCGGAGCGATGACGGTATCCGCATCAATGCCTATGAAAATTTCTTCGTCATCCCGCACATGTTCCAAGCCAAAATTCAGAGCTTCGGCTTTCCCGGCATTCGCTTTGGTCAAAACCAACGCCCGGCCAGACGCCTCTTCGGTCCGGCAGACGGCGCGCGCAATTTCCAGGGTCCGGTCGCTTGAGCCATCATCTATGACAATGACGCGTAATTTGCGGTAATTCGAATTCAACGCCGCCTGGATGGTGCGCGAGATCACTTTCTCTTCATTGAATGCCGGAATTAGCACAGCCACTTTTGGCTGGTATGCCGCAATTTCCTCCGGCGTGCCAAAACGCCGTTTCCGCAATCGGTCGGCGATTGCAAATGCTCCCATGAAGAGCAAACGTCCCGTCATCAACAGATCGCCAAGGAAAAATATCCAGGTGATGCCCTTAATGGTGATATCGAACAGCCAAAACGCGATCCAGGTAAGCATCGCGCTCCACTGCTCGCTGGCCGGAACTGCCGGCATCATTTGCTCCCGCGTTTTTCCAATGAGCTGGTACACGGGAACAATCCTGAGTCCCTTGGCGCGGATACCTTCGATCACACGGGGCAGGGCTAGTACCGTCTGCTCGCGGTTCCCGCCGCCATCGTGAAAAAGAATAATGTTTCCGCAGTTAACGTCATTGGGAGCGCAGGGCGGCAGGTGCGCCAGCACGAATGAAGCAATCTGGTCAGCGCTCTTGCGGGGATTGTCCCGCCAATCATTGGGATCAATCTTGTCGCCGACGGTGATGTAGCCCATTTCCTGCGCGATTTCGAGCGGTTCTACCTGGTCTGCCGTGTCCGGCTCTGCGTCGGTGGAGTAAGGAGGACGGAACAGCAGCGTGCGGATTCCCAGACGGCTGGCAAATAATCTTTCCGTCAGGTTCAACTCCAGCTTGATGTAGCCGTGGGAAACGTTGCTGATGTCAGGATGCGTGAAAGTGTGGTTCCCAATGGCGTTGCCTTGTTCATAAATGCGGGAAGCCAGCCCTGCGTATTTGTCGGCTTGAATGCCGATGAGGAAAAACGTGGCGGTGGCATGTTCGCGCTCGAGAATGTCCAGTATCTTCGGAGTCCATTCCGGATCGGGGCCGTCATCGAAGGTCAATGAGACTTCATCCTTCTGCACGCCATAACGGCCAACGCGGTAGGGTTCCGGCAGAGAATCAAAGCTTTCGTCGGTGACGAAGCGGGTGTTCGGGTCAACCGTGATGGAACGCTGCCCATCGTGGGCCTCGGCTTCGACGCGCAACAATTCGCCTTGGTCCGGCTCCATGTCTACGCTCTGGCCCGGAGGCGCATCTTTGAGCTTTTCCGCCGCCCCGCGTTCGCCCGGCGCATCCCACACGCGCCACAATGCGCGGTCTTCCGAACCGAGCCGCCACAGCGCGAAGGTGCGGATTCCCAGTTCCTGCGCCGCGCGCATTTCATTCAACGCAGTCACTGCATCCAGGAACCAGATGTCGTGCTGAATGTTCTTCTCGTCGAGATAGCTGATGTGCGGATTCAGGCTGTCGCTGTCAAAGTCCACATCGCTATCGGAATCACGCGCCGCCAGCCATGCATCCTGCACCGTCTGGTTGATGTCTTTTTCGCCGGCAGGTAATTTGCCGCGCGCTGGCTTATGCGGCCAGTCATAACCAAAATTGCCAAAGGCGCAAATCAGCTTTTCCTGTGGAATAACCGTTTGCGCGAATTTCAAGTTCGAGACAAACCAGTCCTGCGAGGCGACCGGACCCGCTTCGCCTCCGGGAAAATGTTCGTCGTAGTTCATGACCACAACGCCATCCGCCGCTTTGCTTACGGCGCGATAGTCCCATTCAGTATTGTGGGAGGGCACGCTCACGTACAGTTTCAATCCCTTAGCATGAAGGTCACTTGCGAGCTCGCGTAACAACGCTTTGTATCCCGCCTGGCCCTTTCGCGGGAAGGCCTCAAAATCCACCATGAGACCGCGATATTTATCGCTGGCCAGGAACAACGCGATCTGTTGCCTGAAGGTCGCCCGGGCGGAAGGATTGTTTAGGAACCCCGAAATATCCACCCAATCCACGCCATTAAAGTTGTTGACCAGCGGGAACACTTCCATGCCGGTGTTTTCCGACTTCAAAAACGGCATTACCCGGTCATCCACCGGGTGGATGGTTGTGCCATGGATCACGTCAAAGAGTTTGTTGGTTTGCGGGTCTACTCCCTGGAGATGCCCGTCCGGAGTAATCACGGAGAGCCACTCGGGAAACAACAAGTCAATTTGCCGGGCGTATTCGCGCAGGGAGGAGAAGCTGGCCGCGTCCCAGGTGACATAAAACGCCGCCCGAATGCCTTCTTCCGCGTTCAACTTGACTAGCGAAGGAGCGGATTTTGTCTTGCGGTGGCTGTGCCGCGCCGCCAGAAGACGGCGGTGCTCTTTTGCTTTTTGTTTCTCGCTCTCTTTCAGCGCGTGGTAGGGCTTTTTCTGTGTGGGCAGCAACAGTTCCGGCAGGCGCTCGCCTTGCAGCGCACTATAGACAAAAAAAATGACGATCAGCATGATGCTGACGCCGAGAATATCGAACAACCGCCGAATCCTTTTCCAGCGCGCCTGCCGGGGATCGTAAAAAACCTGCTGTGCCATAGATCGGAAGCTGTTTAATCGTAAGCCCGGAGACTGGCGAGGTCAAACATCCCCAGCGGCATTGCCAATGGACTACCAGGCATCACTAATTCAACAACATACAGTTGGATGCAGTTGGATGTGTTTGAGAAGTAATTGTTTGCAGTCGCCTGAATCGAGGGAACGCGGTATATTCCAAGGGTGCGCGAACTCGTGCGCAAGCACTTTAGATTCTTCCTGTTGGTCGGCCTCGCTGCGCTGGTGCTGCGTTTGATATTCGTATTTGCTTTTCCCGCCATCACTTCTGACTCGGATATTTATGCGAATATCGCCTCCAACTGGCTGCATCATTCCTCCTATGCCCTAACCGAAGGTGGGCAAATCGTTCCGACGGACATTCGCCTTCCCGGCTATCCGGCATTGCTGGCCTTTATTTTTTTTATTGCGCGCGGTAATCACTTCGTTCCAGTATTGCTCGCGCAAGTTTTATTCGACCTGGGTACATGCTTCCTGATCGCTGACCTCGCGCGCCGTCTCTTTTCCCATCGCGCAGCAATGGCGGCATTCTTGCTTAGTGGGCTATGCCCATTTTTGGCGAATTATTCTGCGGCAGCCCTCGCCGAAACAGCCGAGATTTTTTTCACGCTCGTTGCGCTCGATTTCGCTGTCATTGGTTTGCAGGATCTCGGCCTTCAGGGGCCCGGCTTGCAGGAATTGGATTCGCAGAAGTTGCGTTCGCCAGAATCGCAGCCCAAGCAGCCCTCGCGCATGCGCCTGCTGCAAATATGGCCGTCCTGTGGATTGGCGGTTGGCGTGGCAATCCTTTTTAGGCCTGATGGTGGATTGCTGCTGATCTCCCTGGGAATCTGTTTCGCCTGGATATTTCTCCGCGCCATCCGCTCCCATCACGGAGTGGGGTCAATCGTACCCGCAGCGGTACTCACCGGAATATTTGCGCTCCTGCCGCTGCTTCCCTGGACTCTGCGAAACTTCCACACGCTGCATGAATTTCAGGCGCTCGCGCCGCGCTATGCCACCGATCCGGGTGAATACCTGGCTGCTGGATTCAATCTTTGGACAAAAACCTGGATCGCCGATTATGCCTCCGTCGAAGAGGTGTACTGGAATGTGCCGGGATACTCCATAGACATAAAAGACCTTCCGTCCCGCGCCTTTGATTCTTCCGCCCAGCGTGCGAAAACGGAACAGATGCTCAATGCTTACAATCAAACCAAGTCAGTCTCGCCAGAGCTCGACGCCCAATTTTTCGATCTCGCCCGCGAGCGTATTCACACTCATCCATTTCGCTATTACATGGGGCTTCCGGCATCGCGCATTGCTGATATGTGGCTGCGTCCGCGCACTGGATTATTGCCCGCAGACGTCCGCTGGTGGGAGTGGAACGATTCTGCGCTCTGGTCTGCCGTCACTCTGGCGTTAGGCGCAATCAATCTTGTGTATATAGTTGGCGGCCTTTGTGGCTTCTTCCGCGTCAGGCCAACCGCGCCTTTGGTCCTGCTGGCGCTTTTTTGCGCCGTGCGTTCGTTATTTCTCGGAACCCTGGAGAATCCCGAGCCGCGCTACACACTCGAAATGTATCCGGTCGTAATTATTTTCTTCAGCGCATGTTTTGCCGGGCGTGTGCTCTCTAAATACGGAACGGGCACAGGCGTGGAGGGCCGCTCGCATCTCGCGGTAAAGATATAGCTCCGCTTAATGGATTGCAAAATTACGCACTACAAACCAGTAAGAGCAACGTTACGCGAGGGGCGAATCCGTCATGCGGAAACGTGTGCGCACATGTTCAGAGAGCAATTCGATGGCGCCGCGGTTCGAGACCGGATCAGATTGCGCCAGATACTTCATTGCTTCTACCAGCAGTTTTTGCCCTTCTACATATCTCGGGTCTGACGAACGTTCGCGGCGCGTGCGCACCGACTTGGGAGCAACAGGGATGGTAAAAACTCTAGCCATAGATCCTACTTCGCTAAAAACAAATTCTGCTCAACTGGCAGTATAACCTGCGATCTCTGGATTTCCAGCGCCTCTTTTTACTTCCGGGCACTAATGCGTAACCACTTCCGTCTTGCCACTGGTCTTTAATTTAAATACTGCGTCCGATATTTTTGGGTTCAAACGGATCTTCGAATACTTGCTCAACCGGTAATCTTCACCGGAGAAAAAAAGTTGTTGCTGCTCGGAGATGCCATCGGAGTTGATCCACAGCAGAATGCGGCTGAAATTGTTGCGAATTTTTTCCGACAGAGGAACCAATTCCAGTTTTGCGAGCTGTTTGCCGTTCAGGGTGTCCGTCCCCAAATAGCTAACTTTAAATGACTTATTCATGCTGTGGCCGCCGCCGCCAAAGCCCAGGAGTAGAAAACTCTCAAACATTTCCTTGTTTTTTGAACCGTCGTACACATCCACCCGGTTGATTCCCGGTTCATAGACCTGCGCTTTTTCGTCTGAAACCACTACATATTTGGCGCTTTCTTTCGGTTCGGTAACGTCCGCAGCCATTTCCGCGCCATTGCCGGAGCGCCTGAAATAGATGGTCCCCTTCTGCGTGTCAGTGATCTCATCCAAAACCTTGGTGTACACGTCCCATTCAAAGTTCGCCTCGACCGTACGTATCTTGGGAGAGGCAGTGTCCATAAGGTTCAGTACACCTTCCAGGTTTTTATTCCACTGTGAGGCCGGCGAGCTTGCCTCTGCTTTTGCCGCAGAAAGGAACGCTCGCGGGGCTGCGCCGGCACTGCCCGGAACAATGAATGCAACTAAACTGAATAAGACCAAGCCGCATACAGATCCTGCTGATTTCATAGACCCACCTGCTCAGCCTGACTAATTACGGTTCGCCCAGACCCTGTAAAACTGCGCTCTTCCATCAGGGCCGCTGATCTTTTCATATTTCGTAATGGTGACCGCGCCGGAAATCGGCTCAATGACACTCAACATCTGGTTCCGAAGGCGCTCGTCGGAATTTCCCGTTAACCCCTGGGCTTCGATCTGGTAAATAAATCCTCCCTGTCCGTCGGGGGCCACTTGCACTACTCCAATTTGATGCGGATCAGAACTGATCGGTTTGTCGTTAAAGTTGATCCAGATAGGAGAGAGAAAGATAAAGAGAAGAATGAGGGTAACCATCACGTCGTACTGGATCGTGCCGCGCTCATATGACCATAAGATGTATCCGCGAACTGTGTCCCATATCCCCTTCATAGGAGCCGGCGCTGCGCTGGCGATTGGCTGGCTTGTTTCTGCCATGTTCAAGTCTAGACCCCTTTTTCAGGTTGGCAATCAGATAGCTTCATTTCCCGCCTGAGTTGTCTTTAATGGGTAGCTCATTTTCGCTCAAAACTTTTTTGCCGTTATGCGGTCCGTCCCCATATAGGAACGAAGCGCCTCCGGCACAACAACTGATCCGTCGGCTTGCTGGTAATTTTCCATAATCGCCAGCCAGGTGCGGCCCACTGCCAGGCCGCTTCCATTCAATGTGTGCACCAGTTCCGTCTTGTTCTTTCCCTCAGGGCGATAGCGTATATTGGCGCGCCGCGCCTGGAAAGCCTCAAAATTCGAGCACGAGGAAATCTCACGGTATAACTGCTGCCCGGGAAGCCAGACCTCAATATCGTACGTCTTAGCGGAAGAAAAGCCCATATCGCCGGTGCAAAGGGCCATAACCCGGTATGGAAGGCCAAGCTTTTGCAGCACTTCTTCCGCATTGCGAGTGAGCTTTTCTAATTGCTCGTAAGATTCTTCCGGCCGGGTGAACTTCACCAGCTCGACCTTCTGGAACTGGTGCTGCCGGATAATTCCGCGCACATCTTTTCCGTAAGAGCCTGCCTCGCTGCGGAAGCAGGGCGTATAAGCGGTGAGCGAAATGGGCAGCCTTGCGGCTTCCAGAATTTCATCGCTATAAAGATTGGTGACCGGAACCTCTGCCGTCGGAATGAGCCACAAGTCCTTTTCGCCGTGAGGCACGCGAAAGAGATCTGCGGCAAACTTAGGCAACTGCCCAGTACCATACATCGAATCGGAGTTCACCAGATACGGCGGCAGCACCTCAGTATAGCCATGCTCGCGCGTATGCAGGTCGAGCATAAAGTTTGCCAGCGCGCGCTCCAACCGCGCCCCCTGGTCCCAATAGACCGCAAAGCGCGCACCTGTCAGCTTGACCGCGCGCTCCATGTCCAGAACGCCCAACTGCTCGCCCAATTCCCAGTGCGGCTTGGGCGTGAAATCGAAATTCCTCGGCGTGCCCCAGCGGCGCACTTCGACGTTCTCTTCGGAGCTTTTGCCTACGGGGACCGACTCATGCGGCAAGTTGGGAATTCCCGCCAGCAGCTCGCGCAATTGATCTTCGAGCGCGTTGGCAGCCTTTTCTTTTTCCTGCATCCGCTCCCGGAGTTCTTTCGTCTCAGCGATTTGGGCGCTCGCATCCTGCCCGGCCTTTTTTAATTTCGCAATCTCCTCCGAGGCGCGGTTGCGCCGCGCCTGCATGGTCTCCGCATCGGTAATGGCCTGCCGCCGCTGCGTGTCCAGTTGGCGAAAATCTTTCAGCGCAGTATCCGGATCCATGCCGCGCTGGCGCAGCTTTTCTTCCACACGCGGCAAATTTTCACGCACAAAGGTCAAATCAAGCATAGAAAGTGGATGGTAAGAAGAACACTCTACTCTAACGGAAAATTGCGCGAAAATGCACCCGGAAGCGCACGCGGCGTAAATTCAATAGAAGTGCAACAGAACGGCCAGCAACGAAGGCCCGATCCTGCCTGCCGGATCCGATGCCCGGAATATACAGAAGTCCTAGACCTCACGTTCCGCCCCGCTGGGCGATGAGTACATTAGAATGAACAACACCGCAGTTCACCCATCATAAGGAGCGCTTAGTGGCATGAGGATGCGCCTCATCATTCCTGCAATTTTCATAGTCATTTCCGTCTCCTGGCTCTCGGCGGGGACGCGCCGCGCAAACACAAGATCAGGCGGCAACTACGCGTCGGCGCATCTTTCCGGTGTTGCCATTGCAGCTTTGCAGAAAGTAGACCCGGAACGCATTCGGGCGCACGTAAAGTTTTTGGCCGATGATTTGCTGGAAGGGCGTGGCACCGGCCAGCGCGGCGGCGACATCGCTGCCAAGTACATGGCCACGCAGTTCGAGCTTTATGGATTGAAGCCTGCCGGGGATAACGGCACCTACATGCAGAAAGTGCATTTGGTCGGCATCACTCCCGACCCGGCCACGACTTTTTCGCTCGTGCCTGATCGGGGGCCCGCGCTCAGCCTTAAGCCCCTCGACCAGTATGTCGCCTATGACCAGACGCAGCTGCCGCAAAGCGATGTAAACGCGCAAATTGTTTACGTGGGCTATGGCATTGACGCGCCGGAATACAAATGGGACGACTACAAGGGCATGGACGTGACCGGCAAAGTTTTATTGATGCTCGTCAACGAGCCGCCTTCGGAAGACCCGAATTTCTTCGAGGGAAAAGCGCTCACCTACTACGGGCGATGGACTTACAAGTATGAAGAAGCAGCGCGCAAAGGCGCAGTCGGCGTAATCCTCATTCACAAAGAAGACATGGCGAGTTATCCATGGGACGTGGTGCGCAACTCCAACTCCGGCGAAAAATCCTATTTAAAAATCGAGGGCGCTCCCCAGCTGAAAGTCGCTTCGTGGGTGCAATACGATGTAGCCGCAAAGCTCGCCGCCATGGCCAACCTGGATCTGGAAAAAATGATCTTTGACGCCAAGTCGCCAGGTTTCCAGCCAGTCGTGTTGCCGGTAAAACTAAAGGCGCACATGGTAAGCAAGCTGCGCAACTTTGATTCGAATAACGTAATTGCTGAGCTTTCCGGCTCCAACAGCAAAATGAGCGGCGAAGCCGTGCTTTACACAGCGCATTACGATCATTTGGGAATCCGGCCCGATATGCCCGGTGACAATATTTACAACGGCGCAGATGACAACGCGACGGGCTGCGGCACCCTGCTTGAAATTGCGCGAGCCTATTCGCTGGCATCGCAAAGGCCCGGCCGCTCAATTCTTTTCGCCGCCGTTACCGCGGAAGAGCAAGGCCTGCTCGGCTCCGAATATTTAGGCGAGCATCCGCCCACCCCTGCCGGAAAAATTACGCTGGCCCTGAATTTTGACGACTTGCCACCGCTCGGCGAGCCCCAGGAAGTAGAAGTCTCCGGCGCGGAGCGGACCACGTTCTATCCCACGATCGAAGCCCTGGCCAAAGAATTTCGCCTGGCTATCCGCCCCGATTCGAACCCCGGCGCTGGATACTACTACCGCTCGGACCACTTCAGTCTGGCGCGGGTCGGTATTCCAGCGTTCTCGATTACCGAGGGTATGAAATATAAAGGCCATGACCTTGCCTGGGGATCCAAGCAGGCCGAAGACTACACCGAACACCACTATCATCAGCCAAGCGATGAATATCGTCCTGACATGAACTTTATTGGCGACGCCGCCATGGCCCGCTTTGGCATCGCGCTCGGCTGGAAGGCCGCTACGGAAGGGCCGCTCATCGGCTGGCAAAAAGGCGACGAGTTTGAGAAAGTGCGCCTGAAAAGCTGGGG
>JAICKN010000145.1 GCA_025927855.1 Terriglobales bacterium | reverse complement strand
GCTCTCCGCGTCATGGAAGTCATGGCCAGAAGAGGAAAGTCTCTGGCCTCGCTGGTCAGCGATCTGAAGGTCTTCCCGCAGACAATCCAAAATGTGCGTGTGCGCGAAAAAATTCCGTTTTCCCAAGTCCCGCAAATTGATCAGGCCATTCGCTCCGCTGAACAGGAACTGGAAGGGAAAGGCCGAGTCGTCGTGCGTTATTCCGGCACAGAAGCCCTGGCGCGCGTCATGATCGAAGCCGAATCCGAAGAAAAGATGCGCGCTCTTGCCGAAAACATCGCCCATACAATTAAAGCATCATTGGGCGCGTAAGCCTGTTGTTGCGGCCGGGCAAGTTTTGCGCGTTAAAAAGCGGAGCATTCCGCTCCGCTTCTCATCCGTAAATATCTAAAGCTTCAATGCTTTTTCTTTTTCTTGGCGCCTTTTTTCTTGGCTGCTTTTTTCGCCGGCTTTTTCTTCTTCGCGGCCTTTTTGGCGGGCTTCTTTTTAGCGGCTTTCTTCTTTGCCGGCTTTGCCTTTTTTGCCGGCCTTTTAGCGGCTTTCTTTTTGGCCTTGCGGGGAGCGCTCTTGCGCGCAGCCCGCGAAGACCCGCCGCCCGCAGGAGCTGAAGGAGCGGAGGGCACTGTTTCGGCTTCGGACTCGGTTTCGCCTAGTTCCGGCATCTCCGACTCTTCTTCCTCCTCCTCTTCTTCCTCGTAGCTTTCATCGAGCGAATCGCCATAAGCGCTTTCGCCTAGTTCATCCATCTCGTCATCACGCCCGTAGAGGGTCTCGTCAAAGCTCATTGCTCCTCCTGTAGTCTGGCGGCTGTTAGGCCGAAGTCTTGCGCAAACTCAGCGCTTATGAAAATCACAAGGACAACCAAATCCTGTGCTGCAAACGGGCCGCGATTCTATATGGCAATCTTTGCCCGGCCCTCAGCATATTACATCGGCGCATGGAAGCAACGAATATTTCCATGAAAAATCGTTTTGGATTTCATAGACAGCTTTGATAGCTAAAGCCGGCAATACGTTAGCAGTACGACGAAAAAACCGATTCTAACCGGGGATTCGCGTACGGTTACCGAATAATCAGGATCATGCCGGGGCGCAGCATCAACGCATCGGCGATACGGTTATCGTGCTTCAAGGCCGTGACCGTCGTGTTGTAAGTAGTGGCGATGGAATAGAGAGTTTCACCCGGTTTCACGCGGTGATGGAGGGCCGTCTGGTTGCTGGCTAAAACGCTGGTTTTATGAGACTTGGCAGTAGAATGCCGGGTACGCCCCCGGGACTTTGCCATCACCCGCTGCAAATCATCCGGCTTGGGCATGACCGGCAGGTGGAGATAGAGAACGTGCCGTCCTTGTAAGCTGTTGCCCCGCAAATGGTTCCACCGGCGGACCATGGTTGTGGGCACGCCAAAATTTGCCGCCACCTTCTCCACAGTGTCTCCACGATGCACGTGATAGCGGGTAATGCGGCGCGCGTAGCTTTGCACATCTCCAGCAGAAAGACGTCCTGGCGCAATCGGGATAACCAGCTTGCTCTCAGCAGAAAGATCGTCGCTATCCAGATGATTGGCTTTTTCAATGGCTTCGGAGGTGACGTGATATTTACGGCCAATCGAAGCTAGAGTGTCCCCATCCGCTACATCGTAATAACGCCACCAGACGCGCATGTTCTCCGGGATCAGGGCCACCGCGCTCATATATTCATTTTTCGAGCCTTTGGGAATATGCAAATCGAAGGTGCCGTCTTTTGGAGTGGCCCAGCGGAGCAGGCTGGGATTTAACTCCTGAATGGTAGCTGGCGGAACATCCACGCACTGGGCCACCAGCCGGAGATCAATGGGATAATCAACTTTGACAGTATCGTAGGCAAGTGGTTCTTCCCGGGCAATGTCCTGCAATCCATACTGCGCGGGGTTTTTAGCCATGATGGTCATGGCCACAATAATCGGCACGTAATTCCGCGTTTCCTTGGGAAGGACGTTCCGGTTATAGAGTTCCCAGAAATCCGCATAGCCTGTCCGCTTCACCGCCTGCTGCACTGTTCCTGGCCCGGAGTTATATGCGGCCATGGCCAAATACCAGTCTCCGAACTGGTTATACAAATCTTTCAAGTGATGGGCGGCGGCGCGGGTGGACTTTTCCGGGTCCTGGCGCTCATCCACCCAGCTATTGTGCTTTAAGCCATAAGCTTTTGCGCGGCTGCCCATGAACTGCCACATGCCGCGGGCCCCGGCGCGGGAAACTGCCAGCGGATGAAATCCGGACTCCGCCTGTGCCAGGTAAATCAGATCCTGGGGAACACCTTCCTCTTTCAGGATCTTTTCGATCATCGCCTGGTAGCGTCCGCCGCGTTCCAACGCGGTTTCCAGCGTTCCACGCCCCCGGCCTGAAAAATAGTTGATATAGCCTGCGACGGGATCAGTAAGCATAAGCGGAAGATCGGAATGCGTGGCCTTCACTTCAGCTTCGGCTTTCGCCTTGACGTTGGGGTCTACTGCCGGGGTGGTTTCGTTTACTTCATCAATCGGGGCTGGTTCAGATTTTTGGTCGGTCTGGCTGCTGGAGTCATCCGGCTGGTCCAACGCCTGCAACTCCACGCTATTCACGCGCGCGGAAACTTTATCGTATTCAGCTTTCAGGCGCGCGTCGGAGTTCAAGTCCAACTTGCTGTTCATCAGTAAGTTGAAGGCATCGTCGAAGTGCTGCTTCGCGCCCGGCCCATCTTTGGCCGCAAGGCTAGCTTCGCCCGCCTGGAATTCCTTCTCCACACTGCTTACCAAATCGGCTACTGGATCGGCTTTGGCCGGGGCAAGCGGCGAATGTGCCGCGGGATCCTGGGCAGGAGTTTTTGTTGCAGCTACTGTGCTTGCCGTTTTTACGTAAGAAGGATTTGACGCCGGGGCATTTGCCTGCGCGGCCGGTCGGAATGACATTGCCTGCTGAGATTTCTGGCAGGCAGTCGTCAGTAGCGCTATGCCGGAAAATAGCGCGATTAGAAGATGGAATTTAACAATCTTCATTGTTATCAATAACTTGCATGAATTATGCCAAAAACTGTACCGCTAAATCGTACAACCCTCAATTCGATGGGTCAATCGCCCGTAGGGTTCGCTGAGGATTACTTCAGTGACAGGGCGGGATAATACTCGTGTGCACAGCTTGGGGCAACCCTAAATGAACTATTTTGTTTGCGTAAGAGGTAAAAATACCGAGCCGGGGGCGAATCCTGCTTCTGAATCCCGACAGATTGAGGGCTATGCTGGAATCGAGGACTTGGCAGGCCCCGGCTGATCAATCATGGATGGCCCGGGAAGAGGAATCAACGCCCCTAAAGTGGTGCCGGACTCCCCGGATGAAATCATCAATTCCCCACCCAGCTCTTTGAGCCGCTCACGGATTCCGGCTAGTCCAACCCCGGTACCGGTCCCGTCTTTTTGAAAACGGTCCAGCAGGTCTCGAGGTAGACCACAGCCGTAATCTTTCACTTCCAGCACCATGTTTTTCGCCCGGGCCGAGAGATTCACCTCGACCTGCCGGCTCCCGGAATGGCGGTGCACATTCGTTAGGGCCTCTTGCAGGATACGGAAGAAGGCAAGCTCGACCGCCTCGGGAAGGCGTTTTATGGGAATGTTTATGTTCATTTTTACTTCAATTCCGCTACGTTCGGAGAACCCTTCGACATACCAGCGGGCGGCGGAATCGAACCCAACTTCATCCAGCAGAGGCGGATGCAACAGATAAGAAAGCGTCCGCATATCGGAGATTGCCTGGTCCAGAGCTTTGCCGGCTTCGGCGAGCGCCCGCGGATTTTTTGCATTTGACGCGAGCACGTTGAGATTGATCTTTGCCGCAGTCAGGTATTGGCCCATGCCGTCGTGTAATTCACGGGCAATTCTGCGGCGCTCCGAATCCTGCACGCGCATCAGCCGGAGGGAAAGCTCCTGCAAGGCCCGGGTACGTTGTTCCACCAGGCTTTCTAAACTGTCGTGAGCGCGGCGTAATTCTTCTTCCGCACGCTTGCGTTCTTCGAGGTGGTCCCGGATCTCATATTGCCGCAAACGGGCGCGAAGCGCGGCCTGGACTGTGCTCTGCAGCGTTGCGGGCCGAAGCGGGCGTTCCAAAAGCGTCACATTCCCCATGGAGGCGCATGCCCGCATCGCTTTTTCAGAGAACGGCGTGCTTGCTCCGCCACGGGTCAGGACGATAAGCGGGAAATCGGACCAGGATGGTTGCGCGACCGCGCTTTGGGCAATGGCATTGATATTTTGATCGCTTAATACTTCTTCGGAAATTATGGCAGCGCCGGCGCTCCCGCTCATGCAGCGCGTAATTGCGCGAGGATCATGAATCACTTCGGCCGCGTAGCCTGACTGCCGCAAGACCCCGGTAATCAGGACGCCGTCTTTGCCGAAAGGAGCTAATACCAAGATCCGGCAATCTGGATTTGCGGTCTCGTTCATGCGCGATCATCTTCCGCCTTGGAGGAACCAACAAATTGCGGGACCCCGGTAAGTATGCCGTGGAAGTCGCTGAGCGGACTGCCAACATGAATCCTGTCCGGGCCCAAGCGCAATTCGCGTATCGTGTGTTCGTGGGCGCCACTTCGTTTTTTTACGATGGAAATCGCCTGCCGCACCGCACCCTGCGCCTCAAAATACCGCAGCAATAAGATGTTGTCGGCAAGATAGCTGACATCCACCTGATTGGGCATTGCGCCAAACATTCCCAATTGAGCAAGGACCAGAAATGTGAGAACACCACTGTTATTGAGGTACATGAGAAGTTCGTGCAAATGGACAGCGAGAAAATTTTCTCCAGGCATGGAATGCAGATAGCCGTTCAAACTGTCTACCACAATGATCCGAGTATTCTTTTCCACTACGTAGGTACGCACCATGTGCACGAATTCCCCAGGCGACAAGGCAGCCGGATCAATGCGTTCGATCGAGATCCGCCCCGACTCTAGATGGGCCTTCAGATTCATGCCCAGGTTTTCAGCGCGTTCGAGCAGGGTTTGTACGCCCTCCTCAAAAATAAAAAACGCCGCATGTTCCCCTCGTTCCGCGGCCTCGACTGCCCAGCGCACGCTGATCGTAGTCTTGCCGCAACCGGCAGGCCCCATGACGAGAGTACTGGTGCCTCTCTCCAGGCCTCCTCCAACCAGCGCATCCAACTCGGCTACCCCGCTGGGAACAGTTTCCAGATTCGTTTGCGCCCTGGATTCAGCGGCAACCAGGCGCGGGAAAACGACTACCCCGCCGGTTTGTATGATGTAGTCATGGAACCCCTCGCGGAAGCCGGTCCCGCGCAACTTCATAATTTCAACCTGCCGCCGGCTGGCTCCATACTCTCGCATCAGTTTTTCCAGGGAAATCACGCCATGAACAATGCTATGCAGCTGCAAATCGCCTTCTGTGCCCGTGGTGCGGTCGTCGAGCAATAGCGTCGTGCAATTGCGGTGCGAAACATAATCTTTCAGGGAGAGAATTTGCCGCCGGTAGCGCAGGGGATCATGCGCCAGCATCCTTAGCTCCGACAATGCATCAATCACCAGACGCTGGGGCCGCACTCGGTCAATTTGCTTGATCACCATTTGCATGCGGTCATTCAGTTCAATTTCCGCAGGATGAAATACCGAGTATTGATCTTCCGGCCTAAGGTCTTTTTCGTCGGGGAGAGTCTCGAAAAATTCGAGGTTTTCCGTAGGCAAATCGTGCGATCGCGCCACCGCCAGCAAGTCTTCGGTTGATTCGGAAAGGGTAACGTAGAGGACTGTCTCGCCCCGGCGAAGACCTTCTGCGCAGAACTGAAGGGCTAAAGTAGTCTTGCCCGCTCCTGGGTCGCCTTCCAGCAGGTAAAAGTGGTTAATAGGGAGGCCCCCGCCCAAAATGTCATTAAGCCCCGAACACCCCATGCTGATACGGTCTATTTCTTGGTTAACGGCGGGTGAAGTGATCATTTTCAATGAGATTCAACTTTCAATTTGATTCGCGAAGTCTAAAGGAGTCTGTTGGATGCAATGTTGCCGGATTGAGTCTGCTTTCTGCCATACAGCAATCTATGTAGCCGACGATCAGAATTCTATAAATTCGGTATAGATTGCCCAAAATCGGCCTTCAGCAATTTTGATCGTGGACGCCCGTACTTTCGTGATCTCTCTAATTTATGGATCGTTACCCCGGAATCGCGCACGGCAAGCCTCGCATCCGTTATTCTAGTAGTGGATTATGGCAACTGGACTGACGACTGCCTCGCAAGCCCCCGCCAACAGCGCTGGTTTCTCCGGCCAGGAGCGGGAAAGAATTTTCGATGTTTTCCGGCAATGGGGATACCTGCAAGCCGACCTTGACCCTCTCGGCTTCCTTCAGCAGGAAACCCGCCCCGAGCTGCAAATTGATGGAAAAGTGGCCGAAGAAGCGCGCCGGATTTACTGTGGCACCGTCGGGGTGGAGTTCTCCCATATATCCGATCTGCGCCAGCGCTTATGGATCCAGGAGCGGATAGAAGGCGCGCCGGAAGCCGTGGACCAGGGACGTGTGCTCGACCAGTTGATTCGCGCGGACTTATTTGAGCAGGTATTGCAGCAGCGCTATCTGGGAACCAAGAGATTTTCACTGGAAGGCGTCACCGCCCTCGTGCCGCTGGTGGATGAAATTCTGAATGCCGCCGGGCAGCGTGGCGCGGACCAGCTGGTCTTTGGCATGAGCCATCGCGGCCGGCTGAATATGATCGTGCAGATCGCGAAGCGCAATCCGGCGGAGGTCTTTGCCGGTTTTGAAGATGTGGACCCGCGCAGCGTGCTTGGTGGCGGCGATGTGAAATACCACATGGGCGCGACCGGAGACTATGAGACCCGGAGTGGGGCGAAAATCCATGTTCATTTGGTTTCTAATCCCAGCCATTTAGAAGCGGTAGACCCGGTGACGCTGGGCCGCACACGCGCCAAGCAGGACCGCGCCGGTAAAGATGGCATCCGGAATTATTTGCCGCTGCTCGTGCATGGAGACGGCGCATTTGCCGGTCAGGGCATTCTTGCGGAGACGTTGAACTACGCGGAGCTGCCCGGTTACACCACTGGCGGAACAATTCACGTCATTGTAAACAATCTGCTCGGGTTCACCACGTCGCACAATGAACTGCACTCGTCGCGCTTTGCCGCGCAAATTGCCCGCCGCCAGAACATTCCTATTTTCCACGTGAATGGGGAAGATGTGGATGCTGTGGTGCGCGTAGGACGCATGGCAGTGGAGTACCGCTATACTTTCGGTACGGATGTGGTGATTGATCTGATCGGCTACCGCCGCCACGGTCACAGCGAAGTGGATGATCCCACGATCACTCAGCCGCTGCTCTATAAAAAAATCAAAGACCATCCGCCGCTCTGGGAAATTTATGCCGAAGACACCGGAGTGCAGGACACCGCCGGCAAAGTAGAGGCTGTAAAAGCGGAACTGGAGGCTGCGCAGAAAGCGGCGAAAAGTATCCGGAAAAAGCCTTTATTCCGCGATATGCCCAAATATTGGGACAACTACAAAGGCGGCCGCTATAACCGCGAGTACGACGTGGATACCGGATTGCCTTTGGAAGAATTGCGGCAGCTTGGAGAACGGCTCAGCAGCTATCCGGCGGACTTCCACATCCATCCCAAGGTTAAGAAACTGCTGGAGCAGCGTGGAGAAATGGCGGCGGGCAAGCGCGCCGTGGACTATGGGATGGCGGAGGCGCTCGCCTTTGCCAGCCTGGTAAAAGGCGGAATCCGGGTGCGCTTGAGCGGCCAGGACTGCCGCCGGGGCACATTCAATCAACGCCACTCAGTGCTTCTCGATATTGAAAATGAGCGCGAATATGTTCCTCTGAAGCACATTGCGGATGGTCAGGCGCCCTGCCAGATTTATAACTCGACGCTCTCGGAAGCGGGCGTGCTCGGGTACGAATACGGCTATAGCCGCGATTATCCCGAAGCGCTGGTCATGTGGGAGGCGCAATTCGGCGATTTTGCCAATGTCGCTCAGGCCATCATTGACCAATTCATCAGCGCGGGCGAAGCCAAGTGGGGCCTGCTTTCCGGCGTGGTCATGTTGCTTCCTCACGGATACGAAGGGCAGGGGCCGGAACATTCGAGCGCGCGCATTGAGCGGTTTTTGCAACTGGCGGCATTCGATAACATGCAAATCTGCCAGCCCTCAAGCGCGGCGCAATATTTTCATCTGCTGCGGCGACAGGCGGTGCGGGCATGGCGCAAGCCCATGGTGGTCTTCACTCCCAAAAGCATGTTGCGGCATCCGGATGCATCTTCGCCGATTCAGGACTTCACGCAACCTCGTTTCCTGCGCGTGTTGCCCGACGCAGAAATATCCAATGCCGAACGCATTTTGGTCTGCACCGGAAAAATCGGCCACGAGCTGCGCGTAGAACGCAAAAAGCGCAACGATACTTCCACGGCCATCGTTTTCATGGACCAGCTCTATCCGTTTCCCGAAGCGGAGTTGGGCGCGGAGTTGCAGCGTCACGCCTCGGCGCATGAAATTGTCTGGGTGCAGGAAGAGCCGTCGAACATGGGCGCGCTTTCCTACATGCTGCCGCGTTTGCGGCAACTGGCGGGGGACCGTCCAGTGCTGGCAATCAAGCGCTCGGC
>JAICKN010000008.1 GCA_025927855.1 Terriglobales bacterium | reverse complement strand
TACTGCGGCGACAATGCCCAGACCGGGCAATGAATCCGCCATGGCGGAAAGGGATGAGATGGGCTGACTGGCGCAGTGGTGATGCACTTCCATGTCCATTTCCATCATCTGATCGAGATCGAATGCTTCAGATCCGCTCACTGCCATTCGCAATGTGTCGCAAACAAAATCACGCACGTGATGGTTATGCAGGAATTCCGGATTTTTAGAAAACACCGGACTTTGTTCCGGGTCTTCTACATCACCCTCCAGGGCCATGAGTCCTTCGCGCCGTGCTTTATTGAGCAGGTCATACATCATCTTGAGCGAGGAGAGATACCGTTCTTTGGTGAAGGGCGAGCCTTTGAACGCCGCAGTCATTCCCGCCACGATGTCCTTCAGCACATACAAAGGATTGGCTACGAGAACGGTGCCGATGGCCGCCCCGCCGATAATAAGAAGTTCGGCAGGCTGAAGAAGCACCCGCATATTTCCGTGCTCCATCAGGTATCCGCCGGCGACCGCTCCGAAGACGACCAGAATTCCGATAATTACAAACATGCTCTCAGCTCTTATTCCTTCCTGCGGCAGCGCGGTTTGCGGTTGCTCCCGAAGGCATGGAAGCCCGCAACCGCTCCAGCATAATTTCCGCAGTATCGGCATCCTGCGCTGCGGTATAGCTGATCTTTGTAGTCATGGAGAGGCGGTCTCCCCACCAGGAAAGCTCAATTTGGTTGAGAACTTTGTGAAGCCGTTCGATGACTTTCAACAGACCTGTATGGGTGCAACCAACCGCAATCAAAATAAATTCCTCTTCCGACCAGCGCCCCAGAATGTCAGTAGGCCGGATCGTGTTCCGCGCGGCTTCAATCATCACTTCAAGCATGGCCGCGGCGGCCTCGCGGCCATACTTTGCCTGGAATTGTTCCGCCTGGTCCATCCGCATATAAATCACGCCAAAAGGAATGTGGTATCCCTCGAAGCTGGCAAGGTTTTCACGCAGATGGAAGAGCGTGAAGCTTTGGTTTGCGATTCCGGTAGCTTCATCCAGGCATCCGTGGGCTGCCAGAGCGCTCTGGCGGCGGTCGCGCGTTACGCCTGCGCGCCACACATCAAAGCTCCCAGCCATTCCGGCGATCGCGCCATGGGCATCCCGGACGGGCACAGCCCATAGATGTACCTGGACGCGGTGGCCGGTTTTGTGGCACAGATACACATTCGCTTCCTTGGATTTGCCATCCAGCAGTGCGGCTTTCAGCGGGCAGACAGTCCCGCATAAATTGCAGCCATGCTCCTTGCAGTGAGCGAGTATTCCTTCGCGGCAGCCGTGGCCTACGACTTCATGGCGCTGATACCCGGTGATGCGCTCCGCCCCGGCGCTCCATAATAAAATCCGGCGCTCCCGATCAATGAAGCACACGCCTGCCTGCAAGCTCTCCAGAATGGCGCGGAACATCTCGGGATCGCAAATAGAAGGCATGGTCAGTGGATTGCCGCTATTAAGGACTATCGGCAGTGGGATAAATCCGCTTCAGAAAAGCAGCGGCGAAAAAGACATTTTCAGGGAATGATGGAACGCCGCTGCGTTCTTAGGAAGATGCAGCGGCATTCTCACACTTCAGGAAGCGGCGAATTCACGATCGCTAGCACATGCTGGCGACAGTCCCCGGCCACGGAGGGCTCAATACGGCGCGGATCGTGCTCAGCAACTCTGTACTATCGGCGGGTTTTTGCAAAAATGCGGTAGCCCCCGAGCGCATGGATTTTTCACGCGCTGCTTGAGGCTCGCGTGCGGTGAGGACAATTACCGGGATGCAGGACAAAGCGGCGTTTTCCTGTAACCGCTCCAGCACCACAAAGCCGTCCCCGGCGGGAAGCCCGAGATCGAGGATGATTAGATTCGGGCGCTCTTTCTGCGCCATGGCGATCGCGGAGAAGCCATCGGTCGCATAGGCGGTATCGTATTGGTTGGCGCGAAGACGCAGATTCAATCCGCGCCTTAAGTCGGGGTCATCATCAACAATCAGAATTTTTTGCTTTTCCATAGTTGTCCTCTTTTCCTCACAATTTCTTACCGTGCAACTCAATTGAACTTTGCGCCAGCGTTCCCCGTGCCTAAATCAGGAAAATTCTTGGGGCGCATCAATGCCGCCATTACGAACTCGGCAACACAATCGGCGACTTCCTGCACCAGCTTGGTTAAAGGCTCGTCCTGCCGCGAGGGCATGGGCACGGGCGTGGAAGAAATTTGGAATTGAATATTGGCCAGCAAGTCCGTGGATTTCTCAAACTGCTCACGAATGCGGTTGGAGATGACTTCCGCGCCGGCGGGATCGGTTGAAGCCAGCACCACACAGGTTGATCCCCGCTCAATGCCGAGCGTGGGCAAAAGCAAGTCGCGCTGCGGCAAAATGCACAAGCGCATCAATTCCAGGCAGCGCTGCCGTATTTCGCGCCAGCTTCCCGCTGCCACCGGAGAAATCGGCGTAATGTCCACCGTGATCAGGGAAAGAGAATCCCGCAAGCGGCCATTATCGGTAACAATGGGCAATAGAAGTTTGGAAAAGGAAAATAGCGGCAGGGTAAATGTAAAAACGCTGCCATGGCCGGACTCACTCTCCACCCAAATTTTTCCGCCATGCCGGTGAACAATTTCCTTGGCGATAAACAGACCTAGGCCTAACCCTTTTCTCCGGTCATCAATAGAATCAGGGTCCTGATAAAGACGCTCAAAGATCAGATTGCGCGCTTCGCTGGAAATTCCCCGCCCGGTATCCGCCACGGAGATGTAAACGAACTCCGGATCAGGCTCCACGAGATGCGCCTTGACCATTACAGAGCCATCCGCGGGAGTAAATTTAAGTGCGTTATCAATCAGGTTGATTAGAACCTGCAGAACGCGCTCAGGATCGGCATAGACCAGAGGAATGCGCGTGTCCACGCCGGTTTCCAGTCCAATTTGCTTCTCCCGCGCGGAGGCGCGGAACATGGCGAGCGCCTGATGGATTACATCCGAAATCAGCAGGCATTGCGGCTCAATGCGGATTTTGCCGGACTCGGCCCGCGTCGCTTCGACCAGGTCGCCAATCATGGTGCGCAACTGGTTCGCGCTCTTTAACACGGTGCTCAGATGTTCATGCTGGTCATCGCTGAGCGGGCCCGCCAGGCCGTCCAGCAAAATGCTCACAAACTGGTGAATGCAGGTCAACGGCGTGCGCAGTTCGTGCGATACATGCGAAAGGAATTGATTCTTGAACTGAAGTTGCTGCTGGCGGCTTATATCGAGTGAGGTAAGCAGCGCCTGCCGCTCAATGGCATAGCGCATGGAGCGTTGCAACTGGCGGCTGTCGAATGCGCCTTTTACCAAATAGTCCTGTACGCCCTGATGGACAGCTTTGACCGCAAGTTCCTCATCATCCTGGCCCGAAAGCACGACCACAGGCACTCCGGGAGCTTTGCTCAAAACCCGGCGAAAAGTTTCCGCGCCTTTGCTGTCCGGCAGGTTCAGATCGAGCAGAACGAGCGCAGGCAGCTCCTGGCTTATGGATTCCAGTCCGGCGGCGAGCCGGTCTACGCAGCGGACATCAAGGTCGGCGTGGCCTTCCACCAGCCGGAGACGGATCAGGTCAGCATCGCCGGGGTTGTCTTCGATCAGCAATACCTGTGTTTGTTGATTACTCACCATTCCTCCTGGGCGGCGGACACGCGCAACCAAGCCAGAAATCACGAATGGAACGCACGGTAGCGGAAAAATCAGGCAGGTTCCCCGGCTTTCTCACGTAGCTGTTGGCCCCCAGCTCGTAACTGCGGCCCACGTCAAATTGGGCCTCCGAGGTGCTGAAGACCACAACCGGCACACGTCGCAAGTTCGGGTCTGACTTGATTTCCGTCAGCACCGCGCGCCCGTCTTTCTTGGGCAGATTCAAGTCCAGCATCACCAAATCGGGGATGGGCGCTTCCGCATATTTGTCCTGTCGCCGGAGAAAACCAACCGCTTCCATTCCGTCCGAAACCGCAGAAATAGTGATTCCCTGCTCTTTATCAAAGGCCTCGCGGATTAAATCCAGGTCTGCCGGATTGTCATCCACCAACAGCACTGCGGCTGGTCTCTTCATATACTTGCCTTTCCGGATATATCCCTGCCTGGATTCGCCGTTGGAATCCCATCGCGGCGGGTTGCGGTTCTTCGGCAGACAACGCCATGTTAAAGGTGGCCCCCTGCCCCGGCACCGAGGTCACCCATATCCTGCCTCCGTGACGCTCGATGATCCGTTTGCATATCGAAAGCCCAATGCCATTGCCGGGATATTCCGCCCGGGTATGGAGGCGCTGAAAAATCACAAAAATCTGGTCGGAATGCTCCGCCGGGATGCCTATGCCGTTATCGCGTACCGAAATGATCCATTCCCCTTTTTCCTGCTTCGCCGTGATCTCGATGCAGGGCGGCTCCGCCCCCCGAAACTTGATGGCATTGCCAATGAGGTTCTGGAAAACCTGCTGCAATTGGGCCCGGTTCGCCAACAACATGGGCAAGCGGTCGAAGCTGACCGTAGCATTGCTCTCGCGGATGCTGGCTTCGAGCGAGATCATAGCGCGGCGGACAAGGTCATTGCAGTCAACCTTCTGCATCTCCGTGCCCTCGCGGCCAGCCCGGGAAAAAGCGAGCAGGTCCTGCACCAGCGTTTGCATACGCAGCGCGCCATCCACTGCGTAATGAATATATTTGTCCGCTTTCTCATCAAGCTTTCCGCTGTACCGTTCGGCAAGCAACTGCGTATAAGCCGCGACCATGCGCAGCGGCTCCTGCAGATCGTGCGAAGCGACATAGGCGAACTGCTCTAAATCACGATTGGAACGCGCTAGCTCTTCCACCTTGTGCGCCAGCTCTCTCTCCGCCTTCCGCCGCTGCTCGTGCAAATACTTTTCATCGAGCGCCCTGCGAATGCACATAGGGAGCCTGGCCAAGGCGTCCTTGAGCACATAATCGGTGGCCCCGCGTTTAATGCAGTCCACAGCGGTCACGTCTCCCAACGCGCCAGAGACCAGAATGAGCGGAACCTCCAGCTTCAATTCGCGGAGTATGGTTAAGGCTTCAATCCCGCGCCATTGCCCGAGGTTATAGTCAGCCAGCACAACGTCAGGGCAATGCGCTGTGACCGCCTGGCGGAACTGCTCCGGCGTCTGGGCCATCTCGCTGGTGACGTCAAAGCCGCCCACGCGCAGCTCGCGCAGAATGAGCTGGCAATCGGAGGCATTGTCCTCCACTAGCAGGACTCGGATCGGCTGGAGCGTTTTTCCGGGTTGCCGGCTGCTCTGCTCAGGACTCATATTCGTGGACCGCGTTCTCCTCCGCCACCGCCGGGGAGGCAGATTGATTGACGACCAGCCAGTACAGTCCCAGCTGCTTAACCGTCTGGCGGAATTCAGAAAAGTTCACCGGCTTCTGGATATAACTATTGGCGCCATAGTTGTAGCTATGCACAAGGTCGCGCTCTTCCTTCGAAGAAGTAAGAATCACGACGGGAATCGTTCTGGTCCGCGCGTCGGTTTTTATCTGCTTCAGGACTTCCGTGCCGTTCACTTTAGGCAGCTTTAAATCCAGCAGGATTAAGCGGGGCTGGCGAGCGAAGTTGCGCTGGGAATATTTGCCCCGGCAGAAGATAAAATCCAGCGCCTCTTCCCCATCGCGCACCACCAAAATCTGGTTCGCGAGATTTTCGCGCCGTAAGGCATGCAAAGTAAGCTCAAGATCATCCTGATTATCTTCTACCAATAGAATTTCAGTATTGAATGCATCCATTACCCGCTCCAACGATTTAGCCTTCCCTGCGCTAAAAGAAATATGTTTCTTGGTTTCCAGTTCATCGGCGGGAAACGTTCCATCTTTAACCTGCCAATAGTGGAAAACTTCCCACTTGGGCATCGGCATTTTACGCAAAAGAAAGCAGAGGCTCTGTCCTTCCGGCCCTGTCCCTAAGGACGTACTCGAAGGGATGTACTCGAAAAACGCATGAAGGTTTATTGCGACAGCCCATTGCACAGCGCGGGAACAATGGGTATTGAAATTCTTTCGGGGCCAACCGCAGAGTAACTTTCCCCCGCTAAAGCGCGAATTTATTACGCCGAAATACCTGTTAACGTTTTCCGACGAAGACGATTTAAGGAAGTGAAAATGCGCCAAGTTTTGCTCGGCCGCAAGCTCTTGCTGGGACTGATGCTGATCACCTGTGTGACTCTGGCGCTGACCTGCATTACGGTAAATTTCCTGTGGTGGAGGCCCCATCCCTACCGCAACGAGATCATTCTGTTTACAGGGCTGGCATATTCCCTGCTTTTCACCTCCATGCTTGGCTATTGGCTGCGTTATTTACTTTTTCGGCCCATCCTCGACCTGCTGGAAACCATGCGCCAGGTCTCCGGGAAAAAAAATTACAGCCTGCGCGCCAAAAGCAGCGGGAACGATGAAATGGGGGCGCTGGTGGCGAGCTTTAATGACATGCTCGAGCAAATCCAGCGCCGCGACGCCGCCCTGGAACAACAACGGACGAACCTTGAGCTGGAAGTCGCCGCCCGCACCATGATGAATGCGCAGCTGGAATCGGCCAAAGAAGTTGCCGAAGCCGCCAGCCGCGCCAAGGGTGAATTTCTGGCCAGCGTGAGCCATGAAATCCGCACTCCCATTAACGGTATTTTGGGTATGAGTGAATTGGCCCTGGAAACCGCATTGAGCGATGAGCAACGGGACTACATGCTCATGGTGCGCGCGTCCGGAGAAGCATTATTGGCTGTAATCAACGACATTCTGGACTATTCCAAAGTCGAGGCGGGAAAGCTGGAACTGGAAAGTCTGGAGTTCCACTTTTACAACTTCATGGGCGAGATGATGAAGTCCCTGGCGGTACGCGCCGATCAAAAAGGGGTCGAGTTGATCTATGACATCCGGCCCGAAGTGCCCTCCCAAATTACTGGTGATCCAGCGCGGTTACGCCAAATCCTGCTGAATTTAACCGGCAATGCCATTAAATTTACCGAGCATGGAGAAGTGCTGGTCGAAGTGGACTGCCGCGCGGAACTGGATGGCTCGGTGGAACTCCAATTCAAGATAAGCGATACCGGCATCGGTATTCCCCGCGAGAAACAACGCCTCATTTTTCAGCCCTTTGCCCAGGCGGAAGGCGGAACGGCCCGCCAATATGGCGGCGCAGGACTCGGGCTTGCCATTAGCGCGCAATTGGTGGAAGCGATGGGAGGCAAAATCTGGGTGGAAAGCGAGCCCGGCAAAGGAAGCACATTTTTCTTCACCATTAAATCTTCGCGCAGCAGCATTGAACAAGTGCCTCTAATCAGTGAAGACGACTTGCGCGGGGTCTCGGTGCTCATCGTGGACGACAATGCCACGAACCGGAGAATTCTGTACGAGGTGACCCGGCGGTGGGGCATGCAATCGTCCGCCGTGGAAAGCGGGCCCGCTGCGCTGACCGCGTTAGAAGAGGCCCAAAAAAAAGGCGCTCCATTTCAGGTCATGCTGCTCGATGCCTGCATGCCTCAAATGGACGGTTTTCAATTAGCGAGCAAAATCATGGAGCGGACGGAGTTAAAAGGCCCCGCCACTCTCATGCTTACTTCCGCCGGACAGCCCGGAGAGGCTGCGCGCTGCCGCAAATTACGAATTGCCGCATATCTCCTGAAACCTATTTTGAATTCCGATTTGCAGGACGCCATCCGCAGCGTTCTGGGCGCAACCCGCTCAGGCAATGCCGAAGCTCCATTGATCACGCGGCACACTTTACGCGAATCTCCGCATAAATTACGCATCCTCATTGCGGAAGACAATGCCGTAAACCAGGCATTGATCGTCCGTGTGCTGGAAAAGATGGGCCATTTTCCGACCATCGCGCCGAATGGGCGGGATGCCGTAGCTCTCGCCACCACACAACGATTTGATTTGGTTTTCATGGATGTGCTCATGCCTGAATTGGATGGCCTGCAGGCGACCGTGGCCATCCGTGAGCATGAGAAAACAACCGGAACACATTTACCCATATTCGCCATGACCGCACGGGTCATGGAAGGCGACCGCGAAGAATGTCTGCGGTCGGGAATGGATGGCTATATTCCAAAACCAGTGAGATTCAGCGATATCCAGGAAACACTCTCTGATTTGCGGCGTTCCAGTTCAACGCCGCGCCCGGCGAAATCTGAAGCTGACCCGGCCCCATGGTCCAAGTCCCAGGCGCTGGACCGGGTTGGTGGAGACGAAGAGCTGCTCCAGGAGCTCTGCCAGATTTTCATCAGCGAATACCCCAAGCTGCTCGAAAAAGTCCGTGAAGCCATTGTTGCCGGCAATGCGGAAGGCGTGCAACGCGCAGCCCACAGCTTGAAAGGCGAGGTGAGTTATCTGGGCGCACCCAACGCCACAGAAACGGCGCGCCTGTTGGAAGATATGGGACGGGCAAAAGACCTTTCTCGCGCGCCGGAAACCCTTATCTCGCTTGAACAAGCCCTGAGTTCTCTGCACTCGGCCATTGAGCATCCCACGAGCGTGCGTTAAATGAGCAACGACCCTCAATTCGCCTCTTCCCTCTCCCTACCGCCCACCTCCAGGGACACCAGCACAATTCTCGTTGCCGATGACGATCCTATTTTCCGGCGGGTGCTGAAGAGCTGGCTTGAGAAATGGAAGTATTCTGTCGTAGCTGTAGAAAACGGCACCGACGCCTGGACTGTGCTTCGGGCGGAAAATGCTCCGCAAATGGCCATTCTTGATTGGATGATGCCAGGAATGGACGGAGTGGAAATTTGCCGGAAGATCCGCAACCTGCAACATAGCCGTTATCGTTACGTGGTGTTGATTACCGCGAAAGACGAAAAGCAGGATGTCGTCGCAGGGCTGAACGCCGGCGCAGACGACTACCTGACCAAGCCATTCGACGTAGACGAATTACGCGCCCGCGTGCGGGCCGGCAGCCGCATCCTGCAACTCCAAGACGCGTTGCTGAGCGCTCAGGACAAGCTTCAATTCGAGGCATCGCATGATGCCCTGACGGGACTATGGAACCGCGCGGCCATCCTCGACACCGTGCAAAGAGAAACTGCCCGGCATCAGCGCACCGCCTCACCGCTCGGAATCATCATGGCGGACGTAGACCACTTCAAAAAAATCAATGATTCGCATGGCCACCTGACAGGCGACATCATCTTGAGAGAGGTTGCGCAAAGGATGGTCGCCTCCGTACGGAATTATGATTTTGTAGGACGCTATGGAGGAGAGGAATTTTTGATCGTCCTTCCACATTGCGGGCTGGAAGATCTTGTAGCCGGAGCAGAACGCATACGGCTTTCAATCTCGGAAAACCCGGTCCAATCGGAAACGGAAGAGCTTTCGATCAGCGCAAGCTTTGGAGTCCTCTCCGCCAAGCCAGGCGCGGATTTTACGGGCTATGAATCACTTTTACAGCTGGCCGATGCCGCTCTTTACCGCGCTAAGGCCAACGGCCGCAACCGGGTTGAAATGGCCGCCAATTCGCTGGCGGCCACGAGCGGCGCAGACTAACAAATCACTGTTTTTCACATCCTGCTCACAATGCCCGCAATGTTCTGTTGCGAACCATGCTTGGGCGTATCGCTGAGAAATCCACAACTCTGCCGATTCCTTCGCTTATTGACGCCTGAATTGTGGCACCACGGTGGGACTCTCTGGCACAGAAGTGCCATTCTCCAAAGGGCAGGCAGGAATTATCTTCATATTCGAGCAGTTCTGGGGGAGGGCTGCCCGGGCGTCCAGTGACTCGAAAGGGTCCGGACGCTCGTTTTATTTTCCGCGTAGATTTGTGCGGCACTGAGTAGGCCAACGTACTATAGAGGCATGTTTCCTTCCCTCCCGCAACGCGTAGCTTCCCTGCAACCAAGCGCTACCCTAATCTTGGCCGAAATAGATAAATTAGACTGCCTTGTAGCTTGCACAAAATATTGCGTTGATGTCTGCCCGGAGCTCCGTCATCACCAATGCGCCATTATTTCTGACTCGTGGACAGCCAGCACAGAGCAGATCATCGCAGCCGATCCGGAGCTGGTTATCGCCTCGGTTCCCTACCAGGAAAAATCGGTCATTGCGATTCTGAAGACCGGCAGGCCATTCCTGGGATTGGCTCCGCGTAATCTGAATGATGTTTACTCCGATATTGCCATGATTGCCGCAATTATGGGAGAAGCGGCGAACGGCCAGTCAGTTATTGAACGTATGCAGCGCGGGATTGAAGAGGTGCGGCAAAGAAGTAAATCTGCGCCATCGCGGCCGCGCGTTTACTGCGAAGAATGGGGCAAGCCGCTCATTCATTCACAATATTGGGTGGCGGAACTGGTCGAAGCTGGCGGCGGAGAATTTATCGGAATTCCCGGGGCAAAAACTTCAGCTGAGGCCATTGCCGCGGAAAATCCCGATGTAATTATTGCAGCCTGGTGCGGCGCAGGAGACAGAGTCCCGCTCCGCAAAATCATCCGTGACCGTGGATGGGAGAAGCTTCATGCCGCGCAAGCCGGCCGGGTGTTTTGTATACGCGATGAGTACCTGAATACTCCGGCTCCTACACTTATTCAGGGATTACACGCGCTGGCCGCTTGTATTCGCCCGGAATTGTTCCCCCGACCGGTGGGGATGAAGTCTCTTTCGCGAGAAGAGGAATTCTCCTCTGAGATGTCGGCAGAAGGAAGCGGAAGCGACACTCCGGCTCCAGCTACACAATTAAGATAGAAATCACTGGCATGGTCACCGATATCCGTGGAGTGCAGACAAAATGAGAGTAGAAAAGGGCCAGGTTCGCGCACCGGAGATTGGGCGGGTTTGGTTCAATTCGCCGCCATTGACCTTCCGGCAATTGCGTGGACGGGCCGTGCTGGTGGACTTTTGGGACTATACCTGCGTGAATTGTATCCGTACACTGCCGTATGTGCAGGCCTGGCATGAACGCTATAAAGACAAAGGATTAACCGTAATTGGAGTCCACACGCCGGAATTCACCTTCGCGCAGTACGAATCCAATGTGGAACGCGCAATCCTGGAATTTGGCCTCACTTATCCCATGGTGCTCGATAGCAACTTCGAATTGTGGAATGCCTTTGGCAACCGCTGCTGGCCGACCAAATATCTGCTGGATAAGGACGGCTACCTGCGCTTTGTCCATTTTGGCGAAGGCAACTATGGAGAAACCGAGCGGGTCATTCAAGAATTGCTGCGCGAGATTGACTCGAATGTTTCTTTGCCGTCTTTATTCGTTCCCCGGCGCGCTGAAGATGCTCCGGGCGCGATCTGCTATCCCGCCACGCCTGAGATTTACCTCGGAAACCGGCGTGGCAGAATTGGAAATGCCGGCGGGTTCCGCGAAGACCAGATCGCCGACTACAGTTATCCCGAAGCTGGCTCTTTGCAGGAAAACTGCTTCTATTTGCAAGGCAAGTGGGCTTCCACAGCCGAATACTCCGAAGCAGCGGAAGAAGGCGAGCACCGCATCAAGCTGCGGTATTCTGCGGCTTCGGTCAATCTGGTGATGGCGTCGCCCCGCAAGGATGTGAATGAAGTCGTCATCCTGCAGGATGGCAAGCCGCTCTCATCGCGCCAGGCAACTTCGGATGTGCGGTTCCGCACGAAAAATGATTGCGAAGAAAGTTATATTGCAGTCCAGAATGCCCGGATGTATTTTCTGGTGAACAACGCCGGCTTCGGGGAACACACGTTGGAACTGATTTGCCCCAGCGGTCTTGCGGCATTCGCCTTTACATTTACGAGTTGCATTGACCCGGAACAAAGCCGCAAGCCGGAGCCGGCAGTTCCTGAAAATTCACTATTGGATCGCGCATGAAGAGAGTCGTCGCCGCCATCATCATCCAGAAAGGACGTATCCTCGTATGCCAGCGAAGCCGCCATCAAACCATGCCGCTGAAATGGGAGTTTCCCGGGGGCAAGATTGAGGAAGGCGAGCAGCCCGTGCAAGCCATTTACCGTGAATTACAGGAAGAGTTGGGCATCAACGCTGAAATTGGAGATGAAGTATCCCGCATTGTGCATGAATATCCCAATGGCACGCGCGTGGAGCTGCGTTTTTTTCTGGTGCAGGAATATCAAGGCGAATTACAAAATATTATCTTCCGCGACATTCAATGGGCGGATCGAGGCCAGTTGCCTTCTTTCGATTTTTTGGAAGCAGACCGGGAACTCGTCAGGGCCATTGCAGAAGGCAAGCTCTTAGGCGAACTCACCGGACCAATAGATTCTCAACAACACTAATCAATTGTTTTGATCTGGATTGTCGCTGCGGCGTTTCAGTGTAGGCCGTCCGCCATCGTCGGTGTTATTGGGCTCGGGACGCCGCCGCAGGGTTGGGCGGTTCGCGTTTTCTTCCGGCGATAACTTGCGGCGGTTTTCCAATTTCGCCAGCCGTGCTTTCACATCTTCAAACTCTGACGTATCCAGTTTGTATTGGGCTTTCGCCGGGAGAATTGTATTGATCTCATCCTGCGTTTTCTCAATGCGCTTCGGCGTTTGCGGGTGCGTGGAAAACGACTTGGCCAGAATACCGGGCTTTTTCTTTTGTAGGGCTTCGACCTTCTCAAAAAATGCGGTCAATGCCTCAGGGTCATATCCCGCTTTGTACATGTATTCCACGCCCAAATAATCGGCTTGGGCCTCGAAACCGCGGCTGAACTTCAAAAATCCCAGCGGTAATGCAAGTCCCGCTATGTTTTGCACGGCATAACCTACCGGGCCTCCGACCATAATTAGAGGGATGGTGGCGAGACTCATCAGTTCTCCTCGTGTATTTTGGCGCGCCGCATGGCATGCCGCTACATGCGCAATCTCATGCGACATCACGCCCGCCAACTCCGCTTCATCGTCGGCCGCGAGGATCAATCCGGAATCAACGTAAAAAAAGCCGCCCGGCAACGCGAAGGCATTAATGTCGCTCGAATCAATCACTTTGATGGTAAACGGGACCTGCGCGTCCGAGTTGCGCACCAGGTTTTGCCCCAGGCGGTTGACGTATTCCGTGATGACGGAATCTTTGATCAGTTTGCTGCTTTGTTCCACCTGCGCGGCGTACGACTTCCCCATCGCAATCTGCTTTTCCAGGCTGTACCAATTGCCCAACCCCTGTCCGCATCCCACATTCCGGTTCCCAATGGCCGAGATGTCACGAATACTTCCATCGTGATAGACCTTGACAGGATGCTTGGGCGGTAGCGGCAGTGCGGCCGATTGAGCAACATTTTGCGCCAGGAGCGAAGAAGAGATCAGCAACAGACCGAAAAATACGAAATAACGAAAAGTTGTATTTCCACGCCGGTACTGCCTGATCGGCATCACAGGGAACCCTTCCTAGTTAGAAGGCGAAAACAGCGCGCAGAGTTTTCCGTCAACTTCGCCGCGAAGATTATGGCTGTTCCGGCAGCGGGACCGCTCCGGAATAAACGGCCTCCAAAATCCGTTGTGCGCCTTTTCGCAGCAGTGCCGCGCCGAGCGACCTTCCTAATTCCTTCGGGTCATTGCCCTCGCCGGATTCCCGGAGTATCTCACTGCCTTCGGGGTGAGCAACAACTGCTTGCAGATGAAGACGCCCATTACGATTGACTGCAAGGGCCCCGATGGGAACCTGGCAGCCGCCTCCCAATGTTTGTAGAAGCGCGCGTTCGCAAGTTGTGGCGGAAAAGGTTTCCGGATCATTTAAGAATCTGAGCCGCTTTTTCGTTTCATTGTCGCCGCAACGGATCTCAATCGCCAGCGCGCCTTGCCCGGCTGCCGGACACATAACATCTTCAGGAATGATCTGCCGGACCAACTCTGTTCTGCCCAAACGTTTTACACCGGCCACCGCCAGGATAATTGCATCGTAGTCTCCCTCCTGCAACTTTCGTAAGCGCGTGTCTACGTTACCGCGCAACGAATCTATCCGGAGGTCAGGACGGAAGGCCCTCAGTTGCGCCTGGCGGCGCAAACTGCTGGTGCCCACACGGGCGTTTTGCGGCAACTCTTGAATGCTCGAATATTTTGCGGAGCAAAGCACATCGCGCGGATCTTCGCGCCTTGGAATTGCGGCAAGCTCAAACTTAGGGGAAAGCTCAGTGGGCAAGTCTTTAAGGCTGTGCACGGCGAGGTCAATCGCCCCTGCGCTCAACGCATCTTCAATTTCCTTGGTAAACATCCCTTTGGTGCCAACTTTGGCCAAAGCAACATCGCGGACTTTATCTCCGGTGGTGTGGATAATTTCAATTTCCGCTTCGTGGCCCTGTTCGCGAATCAAAACCGCGATGTGATTCGCCTGCCACAGCGCGAGCTGTGATCCCCGGGAGCCAATACGCATTAAGGCCATTAGCTGCCTCCGGCCGCGCCACCTGATTTCGTCTCGTTCTTGTTTTCCAGATTGAACAACCGCCGGACCACGTCAATGAGCGTTGTCGCTTCCGGTTCCCGCGCCGCGGTCTTAAGCGTACGCATCGGCGTATGCATGATCTTGTTGATGATGCCTCGCGTCAGGGTGTCCAGCGCCCGTTCTTGCTCGGAAGACAGCTCCCCTAAACGCCCGCGCACACGGTCAATCTCCGCCTGCCGGATGGTTTCGAAGTGGTCCTGCAATGAGACGATGGTGGGCACAACTTCGAGAGTTTGCAGGCGGGCCTGAAAACGCTCCATCTCTGAATTGATGATCCGCTCCGCGTGTTCCGCTTCCTTGCGTCGGTCCGCGACATTCGAGGAAACTGCCTGCTGAAGATCGTCAATGTCGTAAACAAAAATACCGTCGAGGTCGTTCATCTCCGGCGAGACGTTGCGAGGCACGGCAATATCAATAAAGAACATGGGCCGGTTTTTGCGGCGGGACAGAAAAAGCGCTCCGTGTTCCGGCTGGAAAATGGCGTGAGGTGCGCCGGTAGAAGTGATTACAATATCGGCGCGGTCGCAGGTTTCGTAGAGTTGTTCAAAAAGAATGGCTTCGCCATCAAATTTCTGCGCCAGCTCAACTGCGCGTTCGTGCGTACGGTTGGCCACGAAGATGGAGGCAGCGCCATTGCTTAAGAGATGGCGCGCTGCCAATTCGCTCATCTTGCCCGCGCCCACCAGGTAGACGTGTTTCCCTTTAAGTGATCCGAATATTTTTTTGGCCAGATCCACAGCCACGGAAGCGACCGAGACTGACGAGCTTCCAATTGCGGTTTCCGTGCGGACGCGCTTGGCTACAGCAAAAGCCCGCGTCATCAACTGCTCCAGGTGGGGCTGCACTGCGCCCAAGGCGCGGGCCGTGGCATAAGCTTCTTTCACCTGCCCGAGAATCTGCGGTTCTCCCACAACCATGGAATCCAGACTTGAGGCCACGCGGAAAACATGGCGGACCGCCTCCTGTTCGCGCAATTCATACAAATGTTCCGAGTACAGTTTTGTATCCAACTGGAAATGACGACCCAGGAAGCTCCGTAAATCAGCGCTTCCGTTTGTGGTCTGCGCCAGGATTTCCACGCGGTTGCAGGTACACAGGATAATTCCCCCATCCACGCCGGGGTGCGCTTGCAGATGGCGAAGCGCTTCAGGAATTCTCGATTCCGGGATATTGAACTTTTCACGCACCTCGACCGGGGCGGTCTTATGGTTTACGCCGATAAGCTGAAAGTTCATGACCTCACAAACCGGTGGATCGCGCTAAAGTAGTTGGCCGCCCAAGCGATGACCGCGGCCGCAAATGCGCCCGTGGCTAAATAAGCAGCGCGCCGTCCGCGCCATCCGGCGCTCCAGCGGGTATACAACAAGAGCAAATACACCGCCCACATCAGAATGGAAAGCAAAAATTTAGGATCCAGATAAGCAACCCGGCCATACGTCGCTTCCTCCACGATCACGCCCGCAATCAGACCGAGGGTCATAAATGGAAAGCCGAAGAGGAGCAAACGAAAACTCATCTGATCCAGAACTTCCAATGCCGGCAATTGCGCCAGCATTCCGCCGGCTTTTTTCGATTTGAGCGAGCGTTCCTGCAATAAATAAATCAAGCTGCTGCCAAAGCTGAGGATCAGCGCGGCATATCCGGCAAAGATCAGGGTAATATGGGCGATCAGCCAGCCTTCACGCATTCCGGGAAGCATTCGCATGAATGCCTGCTCACCCGTACAGGCCACAAAAACCAGCAAAAATACCACCGGGAAGATCACGATTCCGGGTGAAGTGGTTTTGTAGATCAAATAAACGATCATGAAGATCGCCATGATCAAGAAGGCAAGGACCGACTCTGCGCTATGGGCCGATGCAAGTGAAAATTGACCGGAGAGCCGAAAGCCTTCCGTCAGAGATACGAATTGAAAGACCATGCCAAGATAGGCAGCATGGAGAGCGACGCGCTCGAGCCAACTACTCGCGCGGGTAAGCGCGACCAGGGCATACAACAATCCCACGGTATAACAAACAAGCGCAACTCGCAGCCAAAGCAGTGCCATTATTATTTAGTGAAGCCCCACCCCAAAACGGGAAGTGGCCAATCTCCCCCAGGTCAGAGTTGATTATAGCTCTCTCGCGCGGGTCAGCGGGATATCTGCTGTTGTGGCTGCCACAATATCGCACAGGCACATTGCTCTTTGCAGCCGCTAGAATAATTAGTTCTTTATTCCGCTTCTTTATATGGCATTCTCTAGAATCATCTATAACCAATATCGTATAGGATCTGTCGAAACGTCTCCTGTTCTCGATATGGCTCGACAATCCCCTGCTTAGCGCAAGCGGTCTTTCACATGTGATTAAATCGAGTGTTTCCACCGAGCTAGTATTATCGCTCATGAAATTATTTAATCTTCACTTTGAAACCATGAAAAGCATGCACTCTTGTCCTGCATTTCTCCGACAGGTAACAATAAAAGCACCAATGAATCGTTTGACTACTGGGGCCGGAAGAAAACTTTAGGGATATTTCTTCCGAATGCGAAGATGTGTGATCGGGACCTAGGCTTCGCGGATTATTTTCTGAAGGCTGCGGTCACGGAGCAATTGAAAATGTTATTACAACACCCGCCAGCAGGCACACAGAATAGACGAAAACCTCCCAGAGAATAGTGGAAGGACTGTCACCCCGTCGCATACGGAGGGACAGCATAATACATAAAGCCAGCAAAGATGTTATTGACAAACTGATCCCACATACCTTATTGCTGGAGTACCAGATACCGGGACTTGAGAGCGTATGCTTAGTACGAAAGCCGTAGACGTTATTAGGAGGAACTTGCTTCATAATGAGTGGCACAGAAGCAAGTATTGTGGCGATAGGCAGCCCCAAAATGAGATATTGGGTGAACTTTAGTGAATTCATATGGTGGATATCCATTGCAAAAGCGGTCGCGATAAGCAATCCGGAAAGTCAGTCTGGGGGATATATCTTCTTTCATACGTGCGAAAACCGTGATCTAACTCAGCATAATATGCAAACTTGGTTTGTTCAGCGGGTAACCCGCGTTTCCATAAATTCTGCTCTTTGCTACCAAGCTGGGAATCGCGTCCGCAGTTTACGCAATAATATAAGAGATCGGGACGATTGCAGATTTGGTCATCAGGAGCTGCGACTTCGGATTCCTCTAGATACTTAGAGTAAAAAGTCGAAGCAAAACCAAAAATCGAAGCACCCGAAGATATTCTCGTAGAGGCTGTTTCGGCGGAGAAGCATTGCGCACGTAACAAATTGCCAATGCTTCGTACACGTGCATTGAGCAATATCACTCGTTGAACTTCTATTAATTGTGACGCCAAATACGGAGCCACGTGTTCCCCTAGGCTATAACCCGCGAGGATGAGCGGCTGGGTCGCGTGATCACGAAGGGTTGAAATGTACTTGCAAATTGCCTGAACCGGATAAAAGTACTCCGCGTATATGCCCTCGCTTTTCAAGGCAGATTTGCCGAAGATTGGCTTTGTCACTCTGAAGGAGCGTATGTTCAGGTCGCCGAAGCATGCGGCGAGGACGGAGAGAAGGTGTTCCCTATCCCTCACTTCTCTTTCTGAGTAAACCCCGGAACCGGGGAGCAGAATACACTCAGCGCGTACATCTCCAGATGGTCTCGTAACAATCCCGCGAAGTGGGGATGAGCCATTGGCCAATACTTCATAGTATTCAACCATGGGTGATTTGAACGAGAGTCGACCGACTCGCATCTCCACTTAGCTCGCTCAGAGGTAGCTCCTTGTCAACTGAGTCATTGATGATTGGCACCTTCACTCCAGGCATAACAGAGAAAATTGCATATTGACGTAACACGTCATCAATTCTTTTATGATAATTGTTTTGGATTACAGACTGTACCCGTGGATCGGAGAATAAAGCCCTGCAGGCATCACAATTATGGGCGTAAAGATTTTCCCATTCTATTGTCGAATCGTAAGATGCAGCCCATGCAAGAATACGTTCGGGACCTTCGACAAACAACCAGATTTTCAAAAAGTCATTAATGCTTTGATTGACGAGTTGCCGCATAGAATGTTTTAGTAATCACAGCTGTGGCGGAGTGATGTTTAACCCCGATTTTTGGCCGATTTTCTGCGCCACGGCTGTAACCATAGACATCGTGTCATTGTCTGTCTCTGTTCCGCGCACAATCTCCAATTTTTGAAAGCAGCCGGTGGGCGAAAAACGCATTCCGGCGCAGCGGTTCCGGCGGTAGGTCACGTCTGTAATCTCATCGGGAGTGAACGCCATGCTGGTGGTCACCACGATGGTTGCGGGACGGCATATCTTATCGAGCAACGTAAAAATTTCCAGCTTCGATTCCAACTCGTCGGGGACAGCTTCAATGACCAAGTCAGCCTGCCGGACGGCTTCCTCAATGCGTTCTGTGAGGATAAGGCAGCGAGTTGCCGCCTCAGCATCAGTAGGCGAACATTTACCTGCTTTTATTGATTCCTGAAGATTGCCTTGCAACCCTTCCTGTGCGCGGCGCAATGCAGAAGGAAGTATGTCCTCAAGTACCGTGGGATACCCGGCCAAAGCGGCGGTCCAGGCGATCCTTCGTCCCAAATTGCCGGCGCCGATCACGGCAATGATTGGGGCGCCAGCCGGATGCCCGGCGTCCGTAACGCCCGCAGCGGGAACTTCGGCCAAATCAGGCCCCTTTTTCCAATTGATTCAATAGAGCGGTGAAGCCTGTTCCCGCCGCGCGCAAATGTTCGGCCAGCTTTTTGCGCTCCTCTACTTCGATCACGGGCACTGTAGCGCTGATGCGCCGCAGAGTTGCGCTGATATCGTCAATGTAATTCATGAGCCGGATGAGTTCGCCACTGGCTGACATATAAGAATGCTCCTCTTGAGATAATTTCGGAACTGTTCCGCGCTCACCATACAACTGCGCGATTTAATATTTTCAATGCTGCGTGGAATTAAGTAAAGCCATGCGGTCAAAACTTGGCCGGTCCCCATGTTAAACTTTATCCAGATTCTGCGGATTTCCTCATGAAATTTGGCGTTATCACCTTTCCCGGCTCCAATTGTGATCACGATGCCTACTGGGCGGCGCAGCAGGTCTCCGGCCAGAAAGCGGCTTTTCTATGGCACGAATCGCATGATCTGGAAAACTGCGATGCCATTATTGTGCCCGGCGGATTTTCCTACGGGGACTATCTGCGGACCGGCGCGATCGCCAAATTTTCTCCGGTCATGGAGTCGGTACGCAAATTTGCCGCCAGTGGCGGGCTTGTGCTGGGCATCTGCAATGGCTTCCAGATTCTTTGCGAATCGGGGCTTTTACCCGGCGCTCTCCTGCGCAATGTGGGCCTCAAATTCATCTGCAAGCCGGTGCATCTGCGCGTGGAAAATGCAGATACCCCGTTTACCAGCGCCTGCCACAAAGGCGAAGTCCTGACCATTCCCATCGCACACATGGAAGGAAACTATTTTTGCGATGAAAGCACGCTGGCCGAGCTGCAACGCGAGCGGCGCATCGTGTTTCGGTATTCCAATGCCGAAGGAGAAATTACCGCGCAAGCAAATCCCAATGGCTCGCTCGATAACATTGCCGGAATCTGCAATGCCGGCCGCAACATTCTGGGCATGATGCCACATCCCGAACGCGCCAGCGCGCCGGAGCTGGGATGCGTTGAGGGCCTAAGAATTTTCGAATCTCTCGCCACCGCTCTGGCAACCAAATAAATCTCCGCGAAAGACTGGCCTCTTGCATTCCTGAATCCGGTGGGCTACCACGAATCGGCTTTGTGCTTTATTCTTACAGGGACAGGTTCCAATCTATTTGCGCGCAACTTTGCCGGCTGGTTGGGTTTCATAAAGAAATCAGTAAGCGTTCGCGTTGGCCACTTCGTGCGGGAGGGTGCTTTTTGATCTCCAGATCGCTCCGCCATGCTGCGGTGATTCTCTGTTCCATTGTTTTCTTTTTCATTTTGACCGGAAGCTCAGCCGCGCAAACGGCGCCGCGGCTGCAATTTTCCGGAAATTACTCCTACATGCGGTTCGGCAGCAAAAAGCTCGGCTTTGCGGACGATTCCGGCCTGAATGGCGGCAATGCTGGATTCACGTTCAACATCACGCCTTATTTTGGAGCGGTCGGAGAAATCGGCGGATTGTGGGGTTCCAGCTTTAAGTATTACGACGCCATGGCCGGCCCGCGGCTTGCGTGGCCGCACAATCAACTTACGGTTTATGGCCAAGGCTTGCTTGGCAGAGTGAAAACCCGCGTGGCGATTCCGAATGAACCGAATAATGGAGTCTCGGTAGCGGCATTCGGATACAGCTTTGGCGGCGGCGTAGAGTATGAACTGACGCATCACATCTCCGTCCGCGCCATACAGGCGGACTACATGTTGACGCATGTGTTCAGCCACGATGAACGGGACCTCCGGCTTTCTGTGGGTATCACATACAATCTCGGCAGAATAGGGCGCAAGCGGCGTCGGCTTCCCTAAGCTCTCCGCACAATTTCCAGGTTGTAATGGCGCTAATGATTCGGACAAAGGAAGCAGGAATGGCGATAAAACGCAACTTATGGGTGATTTTATTTTTGCTCTTCTTTTTGCTTTTCGGCCTTTACGGCTGTAGCTCACCCACTACCCAATTGGTTTACGTCTCGTCAACACAAGGGAACGGCGTTTCCACTGTGCGCCTCGACAGCAATACCGGCGCCCTTACGAATGTGATCGGTTCGCCATTTCCGGCGGGAAATTCTCCCGCGACTGTGGTGGTAAACCAGTCGGGCACATTCGCCTATACGACGAACCAGGCCGAAAACACCATTTCACTCCTGAAGGTAGATCGTTCCACCGGAATGCTTGCGGAAGTACTGCCGCGCACAGCCGCGGGAATCAGTCCCGGCCCCATGACCATGGATGCCTCGGGACAGTTTTTATTTGTCGGGAATGTGGGTTCAAACAGCATCTCTGCTTATGCGATTGATCCTTCGCAGGGCACCCTCAAAGAAATTGCCGGGTCGCCCTTCCCTGCCGGCCCCAGCCCCACGGCCCTCGTTATAGATCCTTCGGGCAAATTTCTCTACGCTACAAACTCTAATGTGGCTTCCATTTCCGCCTTTGCGGTGGGCAGCGATGGCTCGCTGCAAAAGGTTGCGGGATCGCCCTTCCCTGCCGGCAATGCGCCTTCCGCCTTGGCAGTGTCGGGAGATTTTTTGTACGCAGCCAATGCACGCGACAACACAATTTCCGGATTCACGATTGGTTCCACTGGCGATCTCACCCGGATTCCGCAGACTCCCGTTCCCGTTGGGAGCGATCCGGTTTCGTTGATCTTCGATCCTTCGGGTAAATTCCTTTACGTCGCAAATTTTGCCTCCGCAAATATTTCCGCGTTTTCCGTGGACGCTACGTCGGGAGCGCCATCTGCCCTTACCGGGTCGCCCTTTTCCGCGACCCAGAGTATCGTGGCCATCACCTTTGAGCTGGGCGGAAAATTTCTAGTCTCTCTCAACCAAAGCAGCGACTCGGTTAATGAATTTACCTTTGACAGCTCAACCGGGGCGCTGGGCACGACGAAGAACAGCGCCTCCATTGACACATCGCAATTCGCCAGCGGCAAGGAAAGTCCCAGCTCTATATTCATTACTAAGTGAGGATCAGCAGTGGTGAATTTTGGCATCGTCGGATTCGGGCTTCACGCCGTGAAACGGCTGATGCCGGGTTTTGATCTCTCCAAAAATTGCCGGGTGACCGCCTTGACCCGCCGCGAGGCGGCGGCAGCCGCGCAGTCGGCGAAGGAATATAACATCCCCAACGCTTTTACTTCGGTCGAGGACTTATGCCGATGCCCCGAAGTTGACGCCGTGCTGGTCACGACGCCAAATTCTTGTCATTTGGATGAAGTGTTGACGGCAATCCAGTGTGGCAAGCCTGTGCTCTGCGAGAAGCCATTGGGGATGAACGCGGCGGAGTGCAAACAAATGGTGAAAGCCGCCCGCAATGCCAACGTTCTTTTTGGCGTCGCCCATGTATTCCGTTTTGCGTCCACGGTTGTGCATCTTCGCGAGAGAGTTGCCGCCGGAGACATAGGCGCTCCGGTAATGGCGCGTTCGGAATTTACTTTCATGGTCGGGCACACACACCCGCGCAAATGGATGAGCAATCGTTCCATTGCCGGAGGCGGGCCGATCGCTGACGTGGGCGTACACTGCATTGATACCCTGCGTTACATCTTGAACGACGAGGTGGTGCGCGTAAGTGCAAGCGCCGTTTCTGATGCGCTCTCCGGAGATGTAGAAGCCTCTGGAATTCTGACGCTTGAGTTCTCCCGAGGCACGCTCGCCTCGGCTTTAGTTTCTTTTCGCACCGACTACCGCACGCCGCTGGAGATTGTAGGAGATCAGGGAGTTTTTCGAGCCGAAGCCGCCCTGAACGTGGAACAACCTATCAAGCTGGAATTGACCCGTGGCGGCTCTCTCGTAAAAGCTGAAACCTTTTCCAACAATCTTGCTTACGCGCTTCAAGTGGATGAATTCGCTGCGGCCATGGAGGGCAAAGCCAGGTTCCGCGCGCCCGGCGAGGAAGGCTGGCAGAATCAGGAAATCCTCGACGCCGCTTACCGCAGCATTACGAATGGAAAAACAGAAGCTGTCCCGCAAGTTCTGGGCAAAAAATAGATTTCACCCCAAAAGCAAGCAACCTGCGAGGTTTTACCACGTATAGTAAAGACCCAAATAGCCGGTTGTGTGCGACTCGCCCGCTACGGTATGCCCGCTCATAAATAACAGCTGCAGATTGGGAGTGAAATAGTAATATCCTCCCCCGTCTATGAACGTCGTCTCCCGGGACTCCACGTCCTGCGCGGATTGAAAATACGTTTCTCCCCCCAACGTGAGCCTCTTGGTGATACTTCTTTGCAGAAGCCAGCCCGCGAAGCCTGAATCCTTAGCTCCCGGGGCGCGGTTGACCTGGTACCCGCCGCCTCCGTAAGTGGTCCAGGGACCATGAGTTTTTTGTATCCACAGCGGCAACCGCAGCCAAAGCTTGCCATTACCCAATCCAAGAGGTGCGTTTCCGCTGGGGAACTCCACTAGAGGGAAAATGCCCATCTCAGGATGACCGGATGTTTCTTTGAGAAATCGGTACTTGGCGCCGAGTTCTATGTCGCCGATGCCATAAGCGCCTTCTGGATGGAGATATGCTCCCGGCACAATCAGGTGCAGCTGCAAATTTGGCGCGGCCCCCACATTAAATTCAAATGCGGGCAGCGCAGAAAATGTTTCGCCGCCGCTATGGTCCACCACCGTAAAGAGGTAGGCCTCGTAATGATGGAACGGCACCGGTTCGGGATCGTCCGTCTGGAATGGCGGCCCGGCAAAAGCCGCGCTAGAAAACAGCAGAGCCACGAATGCAGCTTGCAATATGAATAGAAATCTTCTATCTGAATTCATGAATCCCGCCTGAATTATGTTCTCCAGGATTATAAAGATTGCATGCCGTTGTGTTTCGCGCACCCAATTCGCGGGTTATGGATGATCTGCGTTGGTGGAAGGCTTTGGGGTTAGGCCGGGCGTGGAAGAACCGGGAAAGGCTAGGGGACCGGTTTCCGGGATCGAAATTTGCCGGAATGGTGAAAGCGGATTATCAGCGGAAGCCTGTGGGGAAAGCTGCGCGGTCGCCTGAGCAGGCGATTGCGACACCGGGTTTCCGGCCGTCACGCCCGCTGCCGGTTGAGATGTTGAAGCCGGCGCAATGCCTTGCGCATCAATGATCGCCCAGTGCCATTGCTCGCCCGGGGCCAGTGGCGCGTTAAGCACCTCGCGGAACACCGTCGTTCCCCCTGGTATGCCGTTAGCTTTGAGGTGGAATAACAAAGTCGTGTCCGGCTGTTTTGCAACGTCTGTTACCGGATCTATCGCTTCCAGCGAAGCTGGCAATAAATTCGCCCCAGCCAGATTTGCGGGGCTGTTTTCGGGATTCGCCTCAGGATGCACGATGGTCAGGCCGACCGTAATTTCGCGCACCGTCCAGTTGCTGGTATTGTTCAGAGCGATCTCTAAATTACCTCCATCAATTCTTGCGGAGCCGCTGAATTTTGCCATCACGTCGTCCGGTATTTTATGAGGAGAGTAATCGGTAAGCAGCGCGCTGGCATTGGCATTGAAAGAAAGGCTGCAGCTCACGTCTTCCGACGAGACCTGGAACATGTTCTTCACGCTGTCAATAGCGTATCGAAAAAAGCCGCGAGAGTCGTTCTTTTCCGCCTCATTCAGCACATGCTCGAAGTTGTCATTGTCAATCACAGGCGCCGATTGCGGCTGCTTGTGTTCGCGTAAATAGCGGGCCAGGTCTCCAAGCGAAACATTTCCGGCGGCCCCATCACTGCTGCTGTAGTCCGCCTGGGCGGCGAGCTTTGCCGGGGAAATAGCAACGATCAAAAATGTCCAAAACGCGAATTGGAGACACCGCTTCATGGTCTTGAAAATTGCGCCAATCTCATAGTGCCGCGTGCGCAAGTGCGACTGCGAACTCTTTGGTCACAAGAGCCACCGTGGTAAATAACGACGGTAACCAGACACAACTAAGAGAATTTTACTGAGATGGAAGGAATCTGCCGAAAGAATGGGCAAAACCTAAGTCGTAGCACTTCAGAAGATACATGGAAGGATATCCGCTTGGGTGAGTGATGCGAAGCGGCGTGCAACGGGACACACACCCAAGCAGCGCTGCCTCTGGCCAAGGCTGGCTTTACAGCAGTCCAGAGGAGCGAAGGCGCGCAATTGTCGCTGCTACCGGCACCGGCTCACGCCGAAAGACCCAGCGGGCCACAGCGAACCCCAACGCCGCATAGCAGAAATGGACCAGCTTCATAGCGAACCCCGTTAACGGAATATGCCTCACCGGTGCCAGGGATTGCCTTACAGAAAAATTGCTGAAATGACAGTAGCAATACCGGAAGCGGGGCACAATCCACTTCCGTGCCATAAACCCCACACCAAGGTTATAGATGGGAAAACCGAGGTCACATTCCAATTCAGGAAGGCATTGCTAAACCGCTACACCTGAAGAACATCCCCGTCGCGGGCCACTATGGTGTACAAAGTGGGGGTCACAAAAAAGCCGAGCAGCAAACGGGAAATCAGCCCGGCAACAATGACAATCGCGAACGGTTTCTGGCTGTCCGAACCAATTCCGGTGGAGAGGGCCGCAGGCAGCAATCCGAGGCAGGCCACTAAAGCAGTCATCATGATGGGCCGCAGCCGCAGTAAAGCAGCTTCATGGGTGGCGGTTCGTATGTCCTTGCCCTGGAGCCGCAGCTTGTTGATATAGGAGATTAAGATGACTCCCGTTTCGACAGAAACCCCCATTAAGGCAAGCAACCCCAGCACCGAAGATACGCTGAATGGCGTATGCGTCAGCTTCAGCGCGATCAACGCGCCTACAGGCTCCGTCATCACGACATCAATCGCCAGAATTAAAGGAAATTTGAAATTGCCGTACAAAGCAAACAAGATGAGGAAAATTAAAAGCACCGCCAGCGGCCCCACTACTAAAAGCTGCTTTTTTGCGGCGAGCAGCAGACTGTACTCTCCGCCCCATGTCATCCAATAGCCGCGCGGCAGATGCACGGCTTTATTGACTGCGGCCTGCCCATCGTGGACGGCGCTTTCCAGATCGCGGTTTTCAATGCTGTACTGCACGCCAATGTAACGCGAATTATTTTCGCGATAGATGAAGGACGCCCCGCTCTTTGTCTGAATATTTGCCAGCTCTTTCAAAGGGACCTGCTCGCCGTCGGGGGCTCCTACCAATAAATTCCCAATCTCTCCCGGAGTGCTGCGGAACTGCGGCTGCATCCTCACTACCAGGTCAAAGAGCTTCTCCCCTTGAATTACCTGGGTCGCGGCCTGCCCGCCCACCGCTGCCTGTATGACAGCTTCCACATCGGACACGTTAATGCCATAGCGGGCGATTTTTTCACGGTCCACATCAATTTCAAGCGTCGGCTGGCCCAATTCGCGCACTACGCTTAACTCGCTGAAGCCCGGCACATGCTCCAAAATGCTTTTGATTTGCAGAGCTTTACTTTGCAGGACGTTGAGATCATCTCCGAAGACTTTTACCGCAAGCGAGCTTTTTAACCCGGTCAGCGCCTCGTCCACTGCGTCTTCGGCGGGCTGTGTGTAGTTGAAAATAATGCCGGGGAAAGCAATGAGTCGTTTATTGATTGCCGCAGTTAACTCTTCTTTGCTGTGAATGTCTCCCGCGCTCCAGGCACGGTCGTTATATGGCTTCAATCCAACGTAAAATTCACAGTTAAAAAATCCGGTGGAATCCGTGCCATCATCGGGACGCCCAAGTTCTGAACCCACGACTGTGACTTGCGGATATGACATGAGAATGTCCCGTATTTGCGGCGCAATTTTCGAAGCTTCATCCCAGGAAATGGTGTAAGGCATGGTGGCCCGCACCCAGAGCGCGCCTTCATCCAGGTGCGGCATGAACTCTCCGCCAATAAATGGCACGAGCAAAAGCGTGAGGCCGAAGATCACCGCAGCACCCACAATTGTGAGCTTCGGCCTTTGCAAAAACCATGAAAGCCTTCTTCCGTACCAATTTTTAATGGCTTCGAACGGTTTATTGACGTGCTCCTTAATGCCCTTCTTAAACCAATAAGAGGCGAGCACCGGAACCAGCGTTAAGGTCAGAATCAGGGCTCCGAGCAGGGCGAAACACATCGTATCGGCCATGGGGTGAAACAGCGTTCCCGAAGGGCCGGTCAAGGCGTAAATGGGCAGGTATCCTGCGATGATCACCGCGACGGAATAGAAAATGGGACGGTCCACATCGCGCGCGGCTTCAAGAATGAGATCGTGCAGTTTGTACTCTTTACCGGCATGTTCCTCCAATTCACGGTAAATGTTTTCCATCATCACCACCGTGCCGTCGATGATGATTCCAAAATCAATGGCGCCAATAGAGAGCAGGTTGGCGGAAATTCCGCGCGCATGTAACAAGATAAAGCTGAACAGGAGTGCCAGAGGGATGGTCAGCGCCACAATCACAGCGGCTCGCATGCTGACTAGAAAGAAAACAAGCACGATCAGCACCAGCACCATACCGCGGAGCAAATTGCTTTCTACGGTGCGGGTGGTGAGCTTTACCAGCTCGCTGCGGTCGTAAAACGGATGTACCTTAACGTCCTTCGGAAGAATGAGCGAGTTCAGCTCTTCCGTCTTCTGTTCCACACCCTGGAGCACATTTTGCGCCTGCTCTCCCCGGCGCATAAGAATGACGCCTTCGACGGCATCGTCATTTTTTTCAAAACCAAATTCTCCCAGGCGCGGCGCATTCCCAATCACCACCTCGCCGATGTCGCCAATACGCACCGGCGTGCCATGGTTGCTGCCAACCACGATGTTTGCAATATCTTTTGTGTCGCGCACCAACCCCACACCGCGCACGTAATAAAATTGCCCTCCCTGCGAATAGAAACCACCGCCGGCGTTGGCGTTGTTATTGGAAAGCGCCTGCACCACCTGCGGAACAGTGAGGTGGTAACCGTAGATGCGCGAAGGATCCAGCAACACCTGGTATTGCATGGTCGTGCCGCCAAAGCCGGAATCGTCGGCAACTCCCGCTACCGATTTGTACGCCCGCGCCACTACCCAGTCTTCAATCGTCTTTAATTCCTGCGGGCTGCGGTCTCCGCTTTCCAATACATAGCGGTACACCAGGCCACTGGGGCTAAACAGCGGCGCGACACTCGGCGTCACGCCTGCGGGCAGCTGCGCGTCTCCTAAACGCTCAAATACCACCTGCCGGGCAAAGTAGTCGCCGGTCTCATCTTCAAAAGTCAACGTGATATCGGAGAGCCCGTAGAGCGTGACCGACCGCATCACCACCAATTGCGGTACGCCGTTCATTTCAAGTTCCAGCGGCAGCGTTACCAGCCGCTCCATCTCTTCCGAAGCGTGGCCCGGCCATTGTGTAATGATTTCGACCATGGGCGGGGAGAGATCGGGATAGGCGTCCACCGGCATCCGCTGGAAAGAGATCGCGCCCCCAATGGCAATGGCGATCACAAAAACAATGACCAGGAACCGCTGCCGCAGCGCCATCTGCACAATGCGATGAATCATGCGCTCACTCCGTGGCCAAACAGCCGGCTTCGCCCTTCTTCGCGCGATTCAAAGTTCTTCTTCATGGCTAATTGTGTCTCGCTCAGTGCTGCAATGAATTTGCGAACTGCAAAAACAAGCTGCCATCGCCAACCACGCGCTCTCCTGCAGAAAGTCCTTTGCTGATCCGGGTATTCCCGTCTTCCGTTTCTCCCAGGGAAACCGGACGGCGGGCGAACTGATTGCCGCCGGTCAATATGTACACGAATGGCGCATTCTCCGCGTCGCGCAGAATTGAAGAATTCGGCAGCACGATGCTGTTGGCTATCTTTCCCGCCTGCACTTCCGCAGTTACATACATGTCTTTCTTCAGCTTTTCCTGCGGGTTCTTCACCACGATGCGCGCTTGCAAGGTGCGCGTGGCGGCATCGAGCGCGGGCGAAATATAGGAGATTGTTCCGTTAAATTTCACGCCCGGATAAGCATCAGTTGTGATCGCCACCGGGTCCCCTTTATGCACATAAGAAAAATCCTGCTGGTACACATTGGCCAACACCCACACGGTGCTCATGTTGGAAATAGTGAATGCCTGCGTCGCTCCCGCCTGAATGACCTGACCGGGGGCCACCAGCCGCTCTACAACTTCTCCGGCAATGGGAGCAAAGACAGGAATCTCCGCTGACGAAGAGGATTTCAAAGCCTCTTGCGGCGTGCTGAACCCAAGAATCCGCAATGCCTGCTCGCTGGTCTGTAAATCCGCCTGTGCCTGCGTGCGGGCCGATTCGGCCATGAGCAGGTCCTTTTCTGCCACTGCATGATGCTCATATAAATCTTTCGCGCGGGCGTATTCTTTATCGGCAATCTGGTAGGTATCGCTTGACTTTAAGTAAGCAGCCCGGGCCTGCGAAAAATCCGGGCTGGCAACGTACAAGAGCGCTTGCCCACGCCGGACATTTTCCCCCGGCAACGCAACAACCCGGCTGACGGGTCCGCTTACCTGCGTGATGACTGGAGTTGTATCGAAGCCATTGAATGCCACAGTACCCGTCAGTCGCAGCGCGCGCACAAGGGTCGTCGGCTTCACGGTCACGATCTGGATGTGGGGCATCTGGTCCTGCGGAATGGAGAAAAGCTCTGCGTCGTCTTGATGGCCGGAAGCGGTGGAAGGTGAATACTGCGAATCGCTGCATCCCGCGCCGAATACGGCAAGCAGCAGTGCGCTCAGTAGAAGATGGATTGCAGTGCGACTCCCGCCCGTCCACCTTCTGCGAGCAAAGCTTTCGGCCCGATGACTCTGGATTGCTTTCATGGCAATGTCCTTGTACCTACCGCCGCCTCTAACTGCTCAATCGCAGTCGAGTAATCGGCGAGTGCCTGGCGATAAGCTAATTGCGTCGCTCGATAGCTGCGCTCCGCATCGAGGAAGTCCAGCAAACTGACCGCGCCCCGCTTGTAGGCGTACTCACTAATGTCGCGCGAATCCTGCGCCTGCTTGAGATATCCAGAGGTATAAAGCTGCACCACCTGCTGACTGGTCAGGAATGCCTCGTAGGCGTCTCGCACGTCCGTTAATACTTGGTCGTTCGCTGCATCAGCCTGTTGCTGCGCCTGTGTCAAAGCAAACCGTGTGCGCGCGATCTCGCCCTGGTTGCGGTCAAAAAAAGGAAGCGGAATGCTGAAATTTATGTCCATTGTGTTCTGGCCGGCAATGTGGCTATAGCCAAGGCCGCTGGTCAGGTCTACTTTTCCATTTGCTTTTGCCAACGCAATCTGGCTCTGCGCGGCGTGTACTCCCTGTTGCGCTTCGAGCAGGTCAGGGCGCAACCTCAATGCCCGCATATCAAGATCATCAAGATTTACCGCGAGCGGCTGGTAGGCAAGTTCTCCCTCTATATCAAAATTGCCGGGCACGGCGTTATAGCCCAGAAGTTGCCGCAAGCCAGCCAACGCCTGCACCTTGGCCAACTTGGCGCTGGAAACGTCAGTCTGGAATTGCAGCAGCTGCAACTTGATCTTCAGCAGGTCGCCTTCACTGATCGCACCCGCCTTGTACTGGTATGCAGCGATATCGGATGTTTGCTGGAAACTAGCGAGGTCCTTCTGCGCGATGTCAAGGTTCGACTCGGCCAATTGCACAGCAATGAATTGCTGCGCGACGTTCAAGATCAATCCGCGCCGGGCATCGGAAACTTGATAGCGCGTCACCGCCGTCGCATCGCGAGCAGCGTCAATCCGGCGATGGCGCTTGCCGCCGCGCTCAAACAGATAATTAACTCCAATATCAAACTGCTGTGTGTTATTGACATTTTCGGAGTTGAAGTTGCCTGGACTCAGTGGGAAAAACAACCCATCCCATGCTAGCTGCGGATTGGGGCGCAACGCGGCAGTAATTTCTTGGGCCTGGTTCTGCTGGATCTGCGTCATGGTCCCCTGAAACGCATGATTATGGGTCAAAGCGAGGTCAATGGCCTGGTCCATGGTAATGCGGACTTCCGACTGGGCGCGCGCAGCCCTGCTGCAACAAAAAATCACTGCCAGCAACACAAGCGCAGGCTTTATGCGTGTTATTTCAAGATGCATAAATTTCTATGAGTTCTTGGTCCTTATGCGCGAGCTTTAAGCTTTTCTGCTCGGCAAGACGTATTCAAAGACATAGAATGCGCCTGGAAGGTTCACGGAATGTAGCATGATCGCAAACCGCGCCGGGCAGATATCCAGAAATGGCAATTAGACCGTGGGCGGTGGGCGAACGTAGAGAGGAAGAATATGGCCGGAGAAATGGGACGTCTGTGGCGGATTGGTTAATGCAATAACAAAGCTGGTAATCGGATGAACGGAAGCGATAGGAGCGGCCAGCGAAGAGGCGTGGGCCGCAACGCAAATCAGGCAGAACGTAGGCGCAGTCTGGCCGGTGTGCTCCGCTTTTATCTGGTGCGCGGTCCGCAATGCGCCTAAGCCGCAGGTGTCAAGCGCCTGGGCAACATTGGCGGCAAGCATGACACAGAGGCACAACGCCACTGCCAACCTTCGCGCCCAACCAGCGGGTTGTATATAGGGATGAGATCTCACGACAATACCTACTTAGATGCAGCCTGCAAGCAATTCTCGCTCAATCTATCATTTTTCTGTTGGAACAATCAGGGAATTGTACGGTACTTCCGTCATAAAGCCAATTCTTAGGTACGCTTTGACAAGTTCAAGAGACCACCCCAAACTTATCTCTTCGGTTTCGCCGCGGAAGGTTCATGCCACGGTGCTAAAATGAGTTCAAATCTCAGGATGCCATGCTCATACAGCATGGCTGGCAAAGGTTCTTGGTAAAGATGTTCAAGCGTTTCCCAGGCGCGACGTATTGGCTGCTGCTTTTTATTACGTCCAGCAGCGCATTTGCGACCACTGCCAAACACCCGAGGAAACACCAAGCCGCAAAAGCCGAGCCTGTTATCACTCCAGCGC
>JAICKN010000281.1 GCA_025927855.1 Terriglobales bacterium | reverse complement strand
CTTCTTCAGTTCTTCTTCGGCGACGACCTTGCCGTCGAATAAATGCACTTCACGTTCGGCATGTTTAGCGAATCGCGGATCGTGCGTCACCATGCAGATGGTTGCGCCTTCGCGGTGCAGGTTTTGCAGAAGTTCCATGACCGCTTCGCCGTTGCGTGAGTCGAGGTTTCCAGTTGGTTCATCTGCGAGAAGGATAGAAGGATGCCCGCCCAGAGCCCGAGCCACGGCTACGCGCTGCTGCTGACCGCCGGAGAGTTGTGAAGGGTAATGCCGCACACGATGTGCCATGCCGACCCGCTCGAGTGATTCCATCACTCGCTTCTTGCGATCAGCCGAGGGCATCTTCTGCCGATAGGTCAGTGGAAGCTCGACGTTTTCGTAAACAGTGAGGTCGCCGATCAAGTTAAAACTCTGGAAGATGAAGCCGATTTCCTGATTGCGGATGCGGGAGCGGTCACCAAAGTCGAGGTTCTCGACCGGCTTATTGTTCAGGAGATATTTGCCGCCAGTTGGCGTGTCGAGTAATCCAATAATGGAAAGCAGCGTAGACTTGCCGCAGCCCGATGGCCCCGACATGGCCACATACTCTCCTTTATTAATGGTGAGATGGACGCCTGAGAGAGCGTGGGTTTCAATTTCATCGGTGTAGAAAATCTTGGTGAGATCTTCAATTTGAATCAGCGGTTCTCTTGCTTGTGTCATGAATGCTCCTCGTATGAGCTACTGGCTGCTAGCTTCTGGCTCCGAGTCACGGCGACCTGGTTGCTGCAAAAACCTAGTAGCTAGCAGCCAGTAGCTAGTAGCTAGTACCCCTTTCAATCCAGCCGAATTCGGTCTGTGTTGTCCCAACGCGACATGTCGGAAAGTATGACGGTGTCGCCTTCTTTCAACCCTTCAATCACCTGAATAGCATTCACCGAAGCGCGGCCAACCTTCACCGGAACGCGCACTGCGCCTTTGCCGTCTGGGTCGAGCTTGAACAAACTGATGGTGCTGTCTTCCTGTCCAAAAGCCGGGCGGCCCACGTAAAGAACGTTATCGAGACGCTCCAGATCAACGGTTCCATCCACGCTCAAATCAGGCCGCGCGCCCTTGGGGAGATCGCCGGTGAGTTTCACATCCACCGTTACGGTGCCGTTTTGCACCGCAGGATCTACGCGCATCACGCTTCCGGCAACCACGCCGTTGTGCGTATCAATCGAAGCTGGCTGTCCAATCTGCACATCGCGCGCCTGCGTCTCTGCGATCTTCAATTCCGCAATTAAATGGTTCGGCTGCACGACTTTCGCGAGCATGGTTCCCGGCGTTACGTGCTGGCCGACCTCCAGGGGCAAATCAACGAGTACGCCATCAATTCCCGCGCGCACCTTTAGGTCGTCGAGTTGCTGCTGCTTGAGCTGCGCCATGGTCCGCATCTGGTCCACTTTGGCTTTTTGTTCCTGGAGTTGCGCGGCAATGGCCTTCTCCGCAATCGTCAGCCGCTGATTTTCAAGATCATTTCTGGTCGTCAGCTCATCGGCTTTGCTTTTGGAGGTCTTATAAGTGAGGCCGGAAATCACGCCGAGGTCGTAAAGCGCTTTGTCAGTTTCTGCCTGCAATGCAGCCTGCGAGTGGTCTGCCTGCACGGTAGCTGCGCTGGCCTTCTGGTCCATCAAGTCGCTGTCCAGCTTTACTTCAAGCGCCTGGTATTCCGCCTCGGCTTCCTTCAACTGAAGCTGAGCATCCACCGCGGCCTGCTCGGTCGCAGGATTCGTCATCTCCGCCAGAACGGTATCGGCTTTGACGAGTGATCCTGGCAGCATGCGAATGCGGATGACCGTCGCTTCCGTCTCCGCAGGGATTTGACGTGTGAATTCCTGAGAGGGAATCAACGTGCCCAGACCGCGCACCTGGCGCAGCATGGGGCCGCGTTTGACCGTGTCGGTCCACACGGTGCCGCGTTCTACTTCTGGCGCGGCAGGTTTGAGGCGTGAAATGCCAACGCTGACGGCGACAACGAGCACAACCGCAATGCTCAGAAGAATGGCCTGACGGCGGCGTTTTTGCTTTTTGAATTCTGGGCGGGCGATATCCATCACGCGAATATAAAGCAAACCGCCCACCAATCTGCCAAAAACCTATGTTATTGATTCCATGCCCTCTACAAGATTTGCAGGGGATTGCTTTGCCGGTGGAACGTCCGTTCGTGGGCGAAAGTGTTCACGAATGGACAGCTTCCACGCAAGTCCTCCTCTCACAAGAACGAAGATGCTGATGAAGTTGTTGCAAAAAGTTTTTGGACATCAGTTCAGTAGTGGAGATGACACGGACAGAATAAGTGGGGCCTTCGTCACCGGCTCATTTTCAATGCGAGGGTTCCACGACCTTCCAGCATTAGCCGCAACCTTCCAGCATATAGGATGACCAGCCCAACCGATTGTTGTGCGAGTCTAGGGAGCGGCGCACCTAAGCAGCCAGGAAAGATGGTTCGCATTGACCTTCTTGGGCCTGAAGAAAAGATGAAATGGACAGGCTTGATGACGACAAAAAAACTGTAAAGAATTGTGACTTTTTCTTTTTTTATATATGCGCGAGCGCTAATCGCTTTCATTTTCTTCCGCACACAGTGCCGCTTCTTCCGCACATAGTGACCGCCCGAGTTTTTCGAAAGTAACCATCTACGATTTCGATATTTCTTCTTTGGAATTCTGTTGTCATAACAGAAACAAAGATCGTATCTTTACTTGCTCAACGAATTTGTTCGCGCGAACTCACGCGCACAGGTTTGTGCATGCGAGGATGAACTCTGCGTGAACAGGAACCGGCTACTACGCTTGAACCAACGTAATTCGGCAAGATAAACATTGGGACGAATGGGAGATCGAATGTCGAAAGCAAATTCCGGGAATAAAACTCTTCTAAATCGGCGGGAGGCGCTGCTTCTCTCGGCAACTGCGGGCGTGGGCATTGTGGCGAGCAAATCCGCGCTCGCATCTGACAGCACGAAAACAGGAGCCCATCAGGAGCCGGGAAATTGCTCAACGCCACGTTCGGCGGTTGCCAAAACGCAATACGGAAAAGTGCGTGGGTTTCTCGATGGTGGAGTTTTCACATTCAAGGGCGTTCCTTACGGCGAGACCACAGCAGGAGAGAACCGCTGGCTTCCAGCGAAGGCTCCAACACCGTGGAATGACGAATATCCGGCGCTGGTCTATGGAGCAAATTGCCCACAAAACCTGCATACATGGACCAGCCCCGAGCAGACTTTCATTCAGGATTGGGACGACGGCTGGCAGAGCGAGGACCTGCTCAAGCTCAACATCTGGACACCAAGCCTGACCGGCAAACGGCCTGTGATGTTTTACATTCACGGCGGCGGATATAGCTTCGGTTCTTCCTACGAACTGCCCTCGCACGAAGGAGCGCAGATGGCGCGGCACCACGACGTCGTGCAGGTTTCGGTCAATCATCGGTTGAATATTCTCGGCTTTTTCGATGCTTCCGAAATCGGCGGTCCTGCTTACGAAGACTCCGTGAATGTCGGCATGACCGATCTGGTGGCAGCGCTTCGCTGGGTGCACGAGAATATCGAAAATTTCGGTGGCGATCCCGATCGTGTGATGATTTATGGCCAGTCCGGAGGCGGCTCAAAGGTGACGACGCTGATGGGTATGCCTGCCG
>JAICKN010000188.1 GCA_025927855.1 Terriglobales bacterium | reverse complement strand
GCCAGCTCTTCCAGAAACTTTCGTGCTCCGCCATAACGGTCTCAGAGTCTCCGCATTCTATACATTCTTATGAGGACTAGACGCCGCGCGCGGCGCTTGATGAGAGATGCCGGATTAAACCCAAGGTTTGTTTCCTGCGACAGCGACGCACGTCCCAGTCCCCGCTTCGCTTTGTATTTTTTTTACCGTAGCACAATCCGAAAACCAGAGAACTTTTCTGGGTTCTGATTCGACCGTCCGGCAAAGATTTGGCCCCGGAGACGCATCCGGTCTCTTTGCAGGCCATTATATTAAGGTCTTTGCCTTATTACTCTGGTGGCGCAAAGAGTTATTAACGTTTGATCCACAGAAATTCTCCACTTAGAGTATTCCCCATCGTACTCACCCATGCTAGGCTGTGGGCAATTTATTCCGTCTCTTGGGGAAAATTTACAGGGGTACATTTGCCAAGGGCAAATTCATAAGGAACTTTGCGGACAGTGAGCATCTCGTGTGCTCCTGCTGTCAAAGCGGGCAGCTATCTTCTTCGAAATGACTTGGACGCGTCGGGACTTTTTACAAACTTTTTTGACCGGGGCCGCTATTCTTCCGCTCGCCGGAAAGGGACTTACCACCGACGTATTCGCTCCCCGCAACCCGGCGGTCAAGAGCGATCTTACGCTGCTCGCGGAACTCGAGGCGGCATGTTTTGAATTCTTCTGGAACGAGGCCGATCCTCGCACCGGGTTAATCCGTGACTGCGCCCCTGCCAATGGCGGGGTGAGCAATTCCAAAAGCAGTATTGCGGCAACCGGCTTTGGACTGACCGCGCTCTGCATCGGACATAATCGCGGGTACCGCTCTCAGGCAGAAATTCAGGAGAGAGTTCATCGCACACTGCAATCTTTGCATCAGATGCCGCACGTGCACGGATTCCTGTATCACTTTGTGGAGGGGAATACCGGCGAGCGCGCGAGCAGGTCGGAAATTTCTTTCATTGATACCGCCATCCTGCTATGCGGAGTGCTTACCTGCCGCGAATATTTCGATGATGAGGTAATCCATCGCGCCGCCTCTTCGCTGTATCACCGGGTCAACTGGACCTGGGCCCTGAATGGCGGCTCTACCTTCGCGCTCGACTGGACGCCGGAACTCGGCTTTAATCCTCTGCGCTGGGACACGTACTGCGAGTCCATGATGCTCTATCTGCTCGCGCTGGGATCTCCAACTCACGCCATACCCGCAGAATGCTGGCAGAGCATCCAGCGTCCGTGGATGACCTATGAGAATTACCGCTTTATTTCTTCGCCGGCGCCGCTTTTTATTCACCAGTTCTCCCATGCCTGGTTTGATTTCCGCGGCAAGCGGGACGAGTATGCGAACTATTTTGAGAACTCCGTAATCGCTTCGCAGGCGCACCGCAAATTCTGCCAGGAGTTGAGTGCGCGCTTTCCTTGCTACTCCAAAGACGTTTGGGGCATTACGGCCTCGGAATCGAGGGAGGGATATGTGGCCTGGGGGGGGCCTCCCATGCTGGGTCCTATTGATGGGACGATCGTTCCGGCGGCCGCCGCAGGTTCGCTGCCGTTTGTCTACGATGAGGCAATGACGGCGCTGCAAACCTTGCACGGATACTATGGCCGGAAGACCTGGAAGAAATACGGCTTTGTAGATGCCTTTAACCCGCTCACAGGCTGGGCCAGCCGCAATGTGCTGGGAATCGACGTTGGCATCAGCATGTTAATGGCGGAAAATACGCGCAGCCAATTTGTGTGGGACACCTTCATGCAAAGCGAAGAAGTTGGGAGGGCGATGCAAAGGGCCGGGTTCCGGCCGCTCAATAGCCCGGAAATTGAAGTTGCCCAGCGGCGGCCACTCCGTCATCAACGACCGGCGGCGAACCTGCTCTGATCCGCGCTGTATTGTTTGTTTCCCTTGCTCCCTGCCTCGAGTCTCCCTATCATTCGGTAGAGCGGAGACTATGGCGGACAAAAAAATCAAGCACCCGCCTTCCAGCCAGAATTCGCCAAAGGTCGTTGCGGGAAAAACAGCTTCCGGCCAAGGCGACCCGCGGCTTCCTTCCTCCGCAGAAAAGCAATGGGAGGAGAACACACTCATTCCCTCGCTGGAGAAATCTCCGGAGAAACCGATCGGCGCGGCAAGCGGAGTGAATGTTGATGAGCAGGGGCATGCCCGGTTCACGACCATTTCGGGAGCTCCGGTCCAGCGCCTCTACACGCCCGCCGATCTTCCCCGAGACTGGAGCTCTGAAAAATATTTGGGGGAGCCGGGCCAGCCGCCATTTACGCGCGGCATTCACGCCAGCGGTTACCGCGGCAAGCTCTTTACCATGCGCCAGTTCTCAGGCTTTGCTTCGCCCGAGGACACCAACAAGCGCTACCGCTATTTGCTCGAACAAGGCGGAGGAGGACTTTCGGTTGCTTTTGATCTGCCGACGCTAATGGGATATGACTCCGATCACGCCGCCAGCGAGGGCGAAGTCGGCAAATGCGGTGTCGCTATTGACTCGCTGGAAGACATGGAAATTCTTTTTTCCGGCATTGATTTGGAAAAGACCACCGTCTCCATGACCATCAATTCTCCTGCATCCGTGCTATGGGCCATGTATCTCGTCGTTGCTGAAAGACAGGGAGCAGACTGGAGAAAGATTTCAGGAACTTTGCAGAACGACATCCTGAAGGAATACATCGCGCAGAAAGAATATATTTATCCTCCCGCGCCTTCGATGCGGCTGGTCGTAGACACATTTGAATTTGGATCAAAATTTGTTCCGCGCTATAACACGATCTCGGTCAGCGGATACCACATCCGCGAGGCGGGTTCGACGGCGCTGCAAGAGCTGGCATTCACTCTGTACGACGGCGTTGAATATGTCGAATGGGCGCGACGGCGGGGCTTAGACGTGGATGCATTCGGCCCCCGGTTGAGCTTTTTCTTTAACGCGCACAATGATTTTCTTGAGGAGATCGCCAAATACCGCGCCGCGCGCAAGATTTGGCGCCGGGTGATGAAAGATCGCTTCGGCGCGAAAAATGAACGGGCATGGCTCATGCGCTTTCACACCCAGACTGCGGGCGTCTCGCTCCCAGCGCAGCAGCCCATGAACAATATTTCCCGCGTGGCCATACAGGCGTTGGCCGCGGTGCTAGGCGGAACGCAGTCCCTACACACCGACGCCTACGATGAAGCCCTGGCATTGCCCACGGAAGAAGCCGCGCGCATTGCCTTGCGCACACAGCAGATTATTGCGTATGAATCGGGCGTAACGCAATCCGTGGATCCTCTCGGCGGCTCTTACTTCCTGGAAAATCTTACCCTGCAAATTGAAAAAGGAGCGTTCGACTATTTTGGCAAGCTGGACGCCATGGGCGGCATGGTAAAGGCCATTGAGCGGGGATATCCGCAAAAGGAGATTGCTGAAGCGGCGTACCAATACCAGCGGGCGGTTGAAGCAAAAGAGAAAATTATTGTAGGCGTGAATGAATTTACCGTGGAAGAAGCAGCGCCGCCGACTTTGTATATTGACGAGAGCATCGCAAAGGGCCAAGCCGCCAAATTAAAAGCATTACGCTCCCGGCGTTCGAATGAAGAAGTCCAGCGCAGGTTGAAAGAGCTGCAAAAAGCCGCAGCGCAAGAACCCAAAGCCGAAGCTCATGGCATCTCTCCGGCAAATACGATGCCCTCCATTATCAATGCAGTGCGCGCGTATGCCACAGTCGGCGAAATTTGCGAGGCGCTGCGGCAGGTTTTCGGAACCTACACCGAAGCCAGCACGGCCTAGCATTGAGATTTCCCGCGCTATCTCCTAATCTAGTAAGTCACTCCTGAATTTCATGAGCAAATACATCCTGATCAATCTCTCCGGCGGCGATAAGCCCGGGCAAACCAGTTCCATCGCCAATATTCTCGCCGCCTATGATGTGCGCATTCTGGATATCGGCCAGGCAGTGGTGCATGAGACGCTGGCGCTCGCCATTCTGATCGAAATTCCCGCGGGCAAGGAATTTACCCCCCTGAAAAAAGAATTGATCGTGCAGGCACATGAACTCGATCTGCAAGTGAAGTTCACGCCGATTAACCAGGAGGCCTTCGACCATTGGGTAAAAACACAGGGGAAGCACCGTTTCATCATCACGATCCTTGGGCGCGTGGTAACGGCGGCACAGTTGGCGCGGGTCAGCGCGACCATTTCCGACAACGGGCTGAACATTGACCGGATTGAGCGGCTTTCCGGGCGATTGTCGCTCACGGGAAACAACCCCCACACAAACGCCTGCATTGAGCTCGAGATCAGCGGCGAGACTGATTCTTCGAAACCTCTGCGCGCCGATTTGATGGCGCTGACGCAGACATTCAACATTGATATTGCTTTTCAGCGGGAGAGCATTCATCGCCGCAATCGAAGATTGTTCGCCTTCGATATGGATTCAACGTTGATCCAAGGAGAGGTGATTGACGAACTCGCCCGGCTGAAAGGCGTGGGCGATGAAGTCGCAAAGATCACAGCGGCAGCGATGCGCGGGGAACTCGACTTCAAGCAAAGTTTTACCCGGCGAATCGCATTATTGCGCGGGCTGCCCGCGAATCAAATTGAAAAAGTTTTGCAAACAATCCCGCTGGCCGAGGGCGCGGAACGGCTGATTTCAACCTTGAACCTGCTGGGATATAAAACCGCTATCCTTTCCGGCGGCTTTACGTTCTTTGGCAAATATCTGCAAGAGAAGTTGGGGATTGATTACGTGTTTGCTAACGAACTTGAGGTCATAGACGGCGCGGTGACCGGCAAAGTTTGTTCTGAAATCGTGGATGGAAAGAAAAAAGCCGCGTTGCTCAAAGAAATCGCGGAGAAAGAAAATATTTCTCTCGATCAAGTGGTGGCAATCGGCGATGGCGCGAACGATCTTCCCATGCTGAGCATCGCTGGAATGGGCATTGCTTTTCACGCCAAACCGCTGGTGCGGAAAAGCGCAGACCATTCTTTATCATTTTTAGGGCTGGACAGCCTTCTTTATTTGATTGGAGTGCGCGACCGTGATCTTTCCGCCATAACCCGGTCTGCCGCCGTGGAAAGCGCCGCAAGTCAAAAACAGAGCTAAGCGACGCGGGCATAGAGCTGGTCCCATTTGTGGTGCTGTGTCGAATCTACGCCGCGGCTGCCTTTGAAATGTTCTGATTCCAAGCTGATTCCGGACATACCATCTACATCGAGCCAGCGCCATGCAGGCAGCTTGCCGCTATTACTTTCTCCGCCTACTTGATACGACAATAGCCGGACCTTGCCGCTTTGCACGCCATAGTCATGCGGTTCGGCGATACGGACTTTGCCCACGTAAGTAAAGCGCAGGAGGCGCTTTTCCCGGATCGCCTGGCGAATCAGCCGGTCTTTTTGGGAATCAATAACGAACATGCCGTTAATTTTAACCTTTTTTAGTAATGGTCAATATATATGACTATGGTATTATTAACAGACTATGAGGGAAGTAGCGATTTCCGAATTTAAAGCCAAGTGCCTTGGCCTGCTGGATGAAGTACTGAAAACAAAAAAGCCAATTCGCATTACGCGTTTTGGCAGGCCGGTAGCGGAAGTCATTCCCCCAACTAAGTTGTTATCGGACAATTGGCTCGGATCCATGAAAAACCGCATAGAAATTTTGGGGGACATTGTTTCTCCTGCCAGCGAGGAAAGTGACTGGGAGGTATTGCGAAATTGAAGCTTCTACTGGACACGCATATCTGGTTATGGAGCTTGCAAGATCCTAAACAATTGGGCAAGAGGGCTTTGCAGGAGTTGCGCGATCCAGCCAATGAGTTATGGCTTTCTCCCATCAGCACATGGGAAGCCTTGGTATTGCACGCGAAAGGTAGAATTCGTTTGCATGGAAGTCTGGGAGAGTGGGTTGCAAATGCAACGGCTCCTTTTCGTGAAGCTCCGTTAACTCATGAAATCGCCGAGGCTTCGCGAGAGCTAAAAATGCAACATCAGGACCCAGCAGATCGGTTTCTGGCCGCAACAGCTAAGGTTTTGGATTTGACTCTGGTTACTGCGGACGTGAATCTGCTGGGCTTGGGAGAAGTTGCTACACTGGCAAACCGCTGATTTTTACTTCCTAATTTGTCCCGTACCGCTCACTTCATATTTTGTGGAAGTGAGCTCGGCCAACGCGAAGGGCCCGCGGCAATGGAGCTTCTGCGTGCTAATGCCCATCTCCGCGCCGAAGCCGAACTCTCCGCCATCCGTAAAACGCGTGGAAGCATTCCAATAGACCGCGGCAGAATCCACCAGACGCAGAAAGCGGCGGGCGTTGTTTTCGTCGCGAGTAACGATGGAATCCGAATGCTTCGTGGAATATTGATTAATGTGGCGAATGGCTTCGTCCACATCGGAAACTACTCGCACAGCCATACATAACCGGAGGTATTCTTCTCCCCAGTCTTTTTCTTCCGCCAAGCGGACGTTTTGGCCGGCGGCAAGGCGTTGGCTCTCGACATCACCACGAACTTCAACTCCGGCATCTATCAGCTTTTTTACGATGTGCGGAACATATTGCGCCGCAATGCTTGTATGCACGAGCAGCTTCTCGGCCGCGTTGCAAACGGAAGGCCGCTGCGT
>JAICKN010000021.1 GCA_025927855.1 Terriglobales bacterium | reverse complement strand
GGATCACCTGCATCGTCTCATATCCGTCCATTTCGGGCATCATGATGTCCATGAGCACGATTGCCACATCGGGCGTAGATTCCAGGGTCACGATGGCTTCGCGTCCTGTTCCAGCGGTCAACACAGTCATGCCGCGCCGCTCGAGTACGCTGCTCAGGGCGAAAATATTGCGGACGTCATCGTCTACCACCAGCACTTTCTTGCCGATCAATGCTTCGTCGGAGCGATGCAGGCGGTCGAGCATGCGCTGTTTTTCCGCGGGCAAGTCGGCTACCACGCGGTGGAGGAACAAAGCCGTCTCGTCGAGCAACCGCTCGGGCGATTCCACGCCTTTGACGACGACGCTACGCGCCAGGGAATGCAGGCGGGCATCTTCATCGGGAGAAAGCTCCTTTCCAGTGAAGACCACGACCGGCAAATCCGAAAGCTCAGGCGTATCACGGAAGCGCTCCAGCAGGTCGAATCCCGACATGTCGGGCAGGCGGAGGTCCAGCACTACGCAATCATAGGATTGTTTTGTAACTATATCGAGCGCTTCGCTCCCGGTGGCCGCCACAGTGATGTCAACGTCCTCATGACCGAGCAATTCCCGGGTGCTGAATTGTTCGGCGGGATTATCTTCTACCACCAGCAACCGTTTGCGGCGAGGGCTTGTGTACTCTTTGATTCGCGTCAAGGCTGCGTCCAAACCCTCGGCGCTGGCCGGCTTGGTCACAAAATTGAAAGCCCCGCGCGCCAGCCCATGATGACGGTCTTCGTCGAGAGTCAACATTTGAACCGGTATGTGCCGGATGGCCGGATCTTGCTTGAGGTGATTGAGCACGGTCCAACCCAGCATGTCTGGAAGAAATACATCCAGCGAAACCGCCGTGGGATGGAATTCGCGGGCGAGGGCGAGCGCATCGGCGCCACGCATTGCCAGCAACACTTTGAAACCTTTGTCGCGAGCCAGATCGCAGAGCACGCGGGCATAGTGCGGATCGTCTTCGACGATCAACAGAACGGCATCATTCTCGCTCAGGATATTCCGGTCGTCCTGAATGGGGTTTGCCGGAAGTTCAGTCACGTTCACGCTGTTCAACTGCAAAGGCGAGATGGGGGCCACCGGCGATTTTTCTGCGTTCGAAAGCGTGGCGGTTGCCGGTCCCACATAGGTATGCGGCAAATAAAGCGTAAACGTGCTGCCCTTGCCTTGTGTACTGTGCAATTGAATTTCTCCACCGAGCAGGCTGGCCAATTCACGGCTGATGGCAAGACCAAGGCCTGTGCCTCCGTACTTGCGGCTGGTACTGGCATCTGCCTGCTGAAAGGCCTCAAAAATGATGCGCTGTTTGTCATAAGGGATGCCAATGCCGGTATCGGCAACCTCAAATGCCAGGACGGAAGCGGCTTTGCTGAGGATGGGATGCTCCTCGCTCCAACCTCCTCCAGCCACCGAGACCGACAAGCGGACGCCTCCCTGTTCTGTGAACTTAAAGGCATTGGAGAGCAGGTTCTTGAGCACCTGCTGCAAGCGTTTGGAATCGGTGATCAAGCTGCGAGTGAGGTGCGGGTCGGTATGGAGTTCGAAGGTGAGTCCGCGATTTTCCGCTTCGTGCCGGAATGGTCGGCCCACGGCGTCCAGCAGCGAAGCGAAGAATACCTCGTCCGCTTCGACCGAAACCGTGCCCGACTCAATTTTCGAAAGATCGAGAATGTCGCTGATGAGGTTGAGCAGGTCGGTTCCCGCGCCATGGATGGTGCGCGAAAATTCCACCTGCTTGGCGGTCAAATTGCCATCGGGGTTCTCGCTCAATTGCTGGCCCAGCACGAGAATACTGTTGAGCGGAGTGCGCAATTCGTGCGACATGTTGGCCAGGAATTCAGATTTGTATTTCGAGGTCAAGGCAAGTTCGCGGGCCTTCTCTTCCAGTGCGCGGCGGGCCTGCTCGATTTCCTGGTTCTTGCGTTCGACTTCGACGTTTTGTTCGGCAAGCTGCTGCGCCTTTTGGGCCAGCTGTTCGTTGGTCTGCTGTAATTCTTTCTGCTGCGTCTGGAGCTCGGCGGCCAACTGCTGTGACTGTTTCAGCAGCCCTTCCGTTTGCATCGTCGCTTCAATACTGTTCAACACAATTCCGATGCTGGCGGTGAGTTGTTCCAAAAATGCAAGTTGCGAGGTCGTGAACGTGCTTAAAGAGGCCAGTTCTATGACGGCCTTCACGTGGTCCTCAAAAAGCACCGGAAGCACAATCACATTTCTGGGAACGGCTTCAAACAGGCCGGAGCGGATGGAGATAGTATTTGGAGGCAGATCAGAGATCAACATGCGGCGTTTTTCCGCCGCGCATTGTCCTACCAACCCTTCACCGAGTTTCAGGCGGCGCAGGTGGCCGTCCTCACCGTCGGCAGCAAAGGCCGAGAGGAGTTCCAAGACGGCGGAATCTTCATTTTCCGTCCGATAGATCATTCCTTGCTGCGCGCCAATCAGCGGCGCCAATTCGGAAAGAAGCATCCGCCCGACGGTGGCGAGATCGCGCTGGCCTTGCAGCATGTTGGTGAAGCGCGCCAGGTTGGTCTTGAGCCAGTCTTGTTCCGTGTTGCGCTCGGTCGTCAGGCGCAAATTGTTGATCATGGTGTTGATGTTGTCTTTCAACTCCGCGACTTCGCCGCTGGCTTCCACCTGAATGGAGCGGGTGAGATCGCCTTTGGTTACAGCGGTTGCCACCTCGGCAATTGCGCGAACCTGGCGGGTAAGGTTATCGGCCAGCAGGTTGACGTTGCCGGTGAGATCTTTCCACGTGCCGGCCGCGCCTGGGACGCTGGCTTGTCCGCCAAGCTGTCCATCCACGCCGACTTCGCGGGCCACGGTCGTAACCTGGTCCGCAAATGTCGCCAGCGTGTCCGTCATGTTGTTGATGGTTTCAGCGAGAGCGGCGACTTCCCCTTTTGCGTTGACGGTAAGTTTGCGCGTCAGTTCGCCGTTAGCGACGGCGGTCACGACTTTCACAATTCCGCGCACCTGCTCCGTGAGGTTCGCCGCCATGACGTTAACGTTGTCGGTGAGGTCTTTCCACGTTCCGGCGACTCCGGGCACCTTGGCCTGGCCGCCGAGTTTTCCTTCCGTACCCACTTCGCGGGCCACGCGCGTGACTTCGGCGGCAAACGCGTTGAGCTGGTCCACCATGGTGTTGATGGTGTTCTTGAGCTCGAGAATTTCGCCCTTCACGTCCACAGTGATTTTGCGGGACAAATCGCCGCGGGCCACAGCAGTTGTGACTTCAGCAATATTGCGCACCTGGGCGGTGAGGTTTCCGGCCATGGCGTTTACGGAGTCCGTGAGGTCTTTCCACGTTCCGGCCACGCCGGAGACGTTGGCCTGGCCTCCTAACCGGCCTTCCGAGCCGACTTCGCGGGCCACGCGGGTTACCTCGGCGGCGAATGAGCGTAGCTGCTCAACCATGGTGTTGAGTGTTTCTTTAAGTTGCAGAATTTCGCCGCGGACGTCCACGGTAATTTTCTTGGAAAGATCCCCATTGGCGATAGCAGTCGCGACTTCGGCGATGTTACGAACCTGGCCGGTAAGGTTTGAGGCCATAAAGTTGACGTTGTCGGTTAAGTCTTTCCACGTTCCCGCGACACCGGGCACTTCTGCCTGACCGCCGAGTTTGCCGTCAGTACCGACTTCGCGGGCCACACGCGTGACTTCGCCCGCGAACGCATTGAGCTGGTCCACCATGGTGTTGATGGTGTTTTTGAGCTCGAGAATTTCGCCCTTCACGTCCACCGTGATTTTGCGGGACAAGTCGCCGCGGGCCACAGCCGTCGTGACTTCAGCGATGTTTCGCACCTGGCCAGTCAGGTTTCCGGCCATGGAGTTAACGGAATCGGTCAAATCTTTCCACGTTCCCGCGACACCGGGCACGTTGGCCTGTCCGCCAAGTCTTCCTTCCGTACCGACTTCGCGGGCCACGCGGGTGACTTCACCCGCGAATGCGTTGAGCTGGTCCACCATGGTGTTGATGGTGTCTTTCAGCAGCAGGATTTCGCCGCTCACGTTGACAGTAATCTTTTTGGACAGATCGCCGTTGGCGATCGCCGTAGAAACTTCAGCGATGTTACGAACCTGACCAGTCAAGTTACTGGCCATGGAATTCACGGAGTCGGTGAGATCTTTCCACGTCCCGCCAACGCCCGGCACCAATGCCTGGCCACCGAGGCGGCCTTCGGAGCCGACTTCGCGGGCCACGCGGGTGACTTCCGCGGCGAATGAACGCAGCTGGTCCACCATCGTGTTCAGCGTGTCTTTCAGCTCGAGAATTTCGCCCTTCACGTCCACAGTGATTTTGCGGGACAGGTCGCCACGCGCCACAGCGGTCGCGACCTCGGCGATGTTACGAACCTGGCCTGTCAGGTTCGAGGCCATAAAGTTCACGTTGTCGGTTAAATCTTTCCAAGTTCCAGCGACGCCCGGCACCTCTGCCTGGCCGCCGAGCTTGCCTTCTGTACCGACTTCGCGGGCCACACGGGTGACCTCACCCGCGAAGGCGTTGAGCTGGTCCACCATCGTATTGATGGTGTTTTTTGGTTCGAGAATTTCGCCCTTCACGTCCACTGTGATCTTGCGGGATAGGTCGCCACGGGCCACAGCCGTCGTAACTTCGGCGATGTTGCGCACCTGTGCCGTGAGGTTTCCAGCCATGGAGTTGACGGAGTCGGTAAGGTCTTTCCACGTTCCAGCTACGCCGGGCACGTTGGCCTGCCCGCCCAGCCTTCCTTCCGTACCGACTTCGCGGGCCACGCGGGTGACTTCGCCCGCGAACCGGTTCAACTGGTCCACCATGGTGTTGAGAGTTTCTTTGAGTTGCAGGATTTCGCCGCGCACGTCCACAGTGATTTTGCGGGACAAGTCGCCGCTGGCGATGGCCGTCGCGACTTCCGCAATGTTGCGCACCTGGCCCGTAAGGTTCGAGGCCATGAAGTTAACGTTGTCGGTCAAGTCTTTCCAAGTTCCGCCGACTCCGGGAACCTGCGCCTGGCCGCCGAGTTTCCCTTCCGTACCGACTTCGCGGGCCACGCGGGTCACCTCGCCGGCGAACGCGTTGAGCTGGTCCACCATGGTGTTGATGGTGTCTTTGAGCTCAAGAATTTCGCCCTTCACGTCCACCGTGATCTTGCGGGACAAGTCGCCGCGGGCCACAGCGGTTGTGACCTCCGCGATGTTACGCACCTGCGCGGTCAGGTTTCCGGCCATGGCATTGACGGAGTCCGTGAGATCTTTCCACGTTCCGGCCACGCCGGGCACGACAGCCTGGCCGCCGAGTTTTCCATCGGTGCCGACTTCGCGGGCCACGCGCGTCACTTCCGAAGCGAACGATCGCAACTGGTCCACCATCGTGTTGATGGCTTCTTTCAATTGCAGAATTTCGCCGCGCACATCCACGGTAATTTTGCGGGACAAATCACCGCTCGCGACAGCCGTCGCAACTTCCGCAATGTTGCGCACCTGGCCGGTAAGGTTCGAGGCCATGGAGTTTACCGAGTCGGTGAGGTCTTTCCACGTACCAGCCACTCCGGGCACTTGCGCCTGGCCGCCGAGTTTTCCATCCGTGCCAACTTCGCGGGCCACGCGCGTCACTTCCGAAGTGAAAACGCCGAGCTGCTGAATCATCGTGTTGACGATGCTTGCCGAGCGCAGGAACTCTCCCTGCAAAGGACGGCCATCCACGTCCATTCTTACGGCTTGCGCTAAGTTGCCCTGCGCCACTGCGGCAATCGCGCGCGTCACTTCCGTGGTCGGACGGAGCAAATCTTCCACCAGCGTGTTTACGGAAACTTCCATTTCGCCCCATGCTCCACGCGAAACATGGAAGCGGGCGCGCTCGCGTGTGAGTCCTTCTTTGCCTACCACTTGCCCCAGCCGTTTCAATTCATGGGACATTTGCTGGTTCGCGGCGACAATTTCGTTGAAGGTATCTGCGATTTTTCCGGGGAGTCCGGTCCATGCTCCCGGCAAACGAACGGAGAAATCGCCGTCTCGCATGGTTTGAAGGCTGGCCAGAATCATCGCCAATTCGCTGGATTCGCCATTCACCTGGCTGGGCGTGCCGTTACTCTTTACGCTGCCCTTGCGGGCTTTACTCACCGCGTTAGGTTCTAAATTTGTGGGGTGGGCATTCATGAATTTGTTTTTTCCAACGGACGAAGTCCCGCACCTGCCCGCCTGTTTTTCCAGTGATGACCCGAGATGGCGGTAAACTCCAAAATTTTATGGAGATGCGGTGTCAGTCCAGGATATCTCCTGTACTTTAAGACGAGCTGAATACTCCCTCGTTTCTATCACGGAGAAACCGGGAAACGCTCTACAGTGTTTACTGTAGAAGCGGCCGTCGGGAGCTTAAAAAGTTGGTCTCTCCTGTTGCAATTCACTAAAACCTGAAACTATACTGAAACACTTTATTTGGGGTGTGCGCACTAATTGCTCGCTGCTTCGTTGCACGATGCTTTCTGGCCATTGTGAGCTTCGTAACCGCTCTTAAAAGCTTATTTCCGAGAAGTCCGGTTCAAAGCAGCCGAGTCCAGCACATTTTGCGGATCATTCTTGCTTGCTCCGTAGGCGATAGAGGTCTTTGGAGTTTGGGGTCTCTATTGGGCGGAACGGCCGGTGGCAAACGAAATCGTGACACAAGAAGACCGGGAAGTTTATCAATTCGTTCTGGATGAGATTGATAGCGTTCCGCACCTGGAAGCGCTTCTTTTGCTATGGAATAGCCGTCCCCAGCCGTGGACACTGGACAATATCGCGAAACGCCTGTATGTTGCTTCCTCAACCGCCGAAATGCTGATGCAGGATTTGAGCCGCCAGGGGCTGGTGACAATGATTCCCGGCTCTACGGAACAGTATGGTTACGGGCCGCAGTCGGAGGAGAAAGATCAATTGATCTCACGTCTCGACGCCCTCTACCGGAGAGAAGTCGTGCGCATCTCGACAATGATCCACTCCAAGCCTTCCTCGCGCGTTCGTGATTTCGCTCGCGCATTCCGTTTTACGAAGGAGCGCGAATAAGGTGGCGCAAGCGGTTTACATCCTGGCGGTATTGACCAGCGCGGCATGTGCAGTGCTTTTGCTGCGGGGATATGCCCGCGGCAGAAAAAAGCTTCTGCTGTGGAGCGGAATCTGTTTTCTGGTTCTTGCTGTCTCCAACATACTTTTATTCCTGGATTTGGTCGTAATCAGCTCGGTAGACCTGTACCGGTGGCGTCTGGCCAGCACGATCTTTGCAGTTACGTTATTGCTGTATGGCTTGATTTGGGAAAGCTAAATCATGATCAACGCTTTTTTGCTTGGTGTCATTGCCACGGAGTGCCTGGCGGCTGCTCTCTTTTTTGTGAAATTCTGGCGCGACACCCGTGATCTGTTGTTCATGGCGTTTGCGTTTTTCTTTGTGCTCGAAGCCGGAAACCGTATCACACTTTTGTTTTTTGCCCACCCCAACGAAGGAAGTCCGGGGATTTACATCGTCCGCCTCATCGGATTGCTCATCATCCTTGCAGCAATTCTTGATAAAAATTACGGAAAATCTTCCTGAAAGATTGCAGCTACGGAATTATCGTTTTTCCGTTGCCCGCTGATGAAAATGCCCTTCCTATTACTTATGTCACTGTTTCTGCTTGTGTTTTTCCCGTTTTTGTTCTAACCAAGAATTACCTCCGTAACTTGCCGCGAATCACCCTCGTACCTAGGATGCGAGTATGAGTTACCAAGCACTGTTGTTCTGTCCCGATGAGCAAACTGCCCGGCTCGTGACACAGGTCCTGACCGAGCTCGACTTCAATGTGGAACCGTGTAATGAGCCATTTGCGGCCGTCAAAAAGCTAACCACAGAGCACTTTGACGCCGTGGTGGTTGACTGTGACAACGAGCAGAATGCCGGCTTGCTCTTTAAGAGCGCCCGCAATTCGGCGTCGAACCAGTCATCACTGGCGGTGGCGGTTGTCGACGGGCAAGCGGGTGTGGCCAAAGCTTTCCGGATTGGCGCGAATTTGGTGCTCACGAAACCCATCAATGTAGATCAAGCGAAAGGAACATTGCGCGTCGCCCGTGGACTCTTGAAGAAGACAGAGCCGGGAAAAGGCGCGGCTGCGCCTTCCGCTCCTGTAGCGAGTACGGCTCCCGCAGCGCCCGTACGGAGTACGCCTGTTGCCCCGGCGCCGCCGGCCCGCACCTTTACGCCAGCAGCGCCGAAAACAACCTTTGCGCCGCCGGTCCCGAAGGCCCCGGCAGCTCCGCCGATGGCAGTGGCCTCCGCTTCTGCGGAAGTGGAAGATGAGCCCATTGCGGAATCCTCCATTGACGAAGATATGTCTGTAGAGCCAGCCATGCCTCAGGCGTCGGTTCCCACGACAAAATTTGCTCCTGCCCCTCCGGCCGCGCGGTCCAAAGAATATCCCTGGCAGCCAGCGTCGAAACCCACAGGTGCCATGGCATCGTCTCTTAAGCGCGCCGCAGATGTAGTTGCGCAGGCCCCGGCCGAACTTTCAGGCACAGAAGAATCTACGCCGGACTATGCTGCGCCCGAGGCGCATTCAGTGACCTCGTCCGCAGCAGCGGCAGCGCCCGCTCGCGCCAAACTTCCACCGCGGCCCGTCGCAAAGCCCGTTCCACCGGCGGCACGTGTGGAAGCAAAATCGAAATCTGCTCCCGTGCCGACTAAGCTTTCAATTACAGATCCATTGGCCGAGGAAGGCGCGGAAGTTCAGGAACATGCTTCTCTTTCTACTCCCGCTCCAGCTGCCACTCCTAAACTGGCGGCTGCGCCTTCCGGTTCAGGCAGCAAGATTGGTCTTATCGCTGCGGTGGCCGTCGTAGTATTGGCCGCTGCGGGTTATTTCGGATGGGCGAAGTTCCATACCAATAAGGCCGCTGGTACGCAGCCCGCGAGCCAGGTTGAGGCAGTGGCTCCGGCGCAGGTTGCGCCCGCCGCGCCCGCATCGAGTGGCACAATAGAAACAAAGCCAGCGCCGGTCGAAACGAAGCATTCAGCAGAAACGCCGGCATCGGCCAACAGTGCGCCCGCTCACACGGAAAAGGCGCCAGCGCAGAAGTCCGAGCCGGAAAAAGTTGCTGTGAACAACAAGCCTGAAGAAAAAGCTGCGGAGCGTGAAGCGCCTTCAGCGCCAGCGCCTATCGTGGTTAAAAATGGCGGCGACAAAACCGCGGCGGCTCCTGTGCAAGCGCCAATCCAGGCGCCCTCGCCGGATGCGCTCCTTAGCGCTGCCAACGGAGGCTCCAAGGCGATTTCCGGCATTGTGGATTCCGTCGGGGTAGTCGTGCCCAAGTCGCAAACCTTAAAAGTGTCGCAGGCTGTGATGCAGAGCATGATCATCAAGAAAGTTCAGCCGCAGTATCCGTATCAGGCTCAGAGAACACGTTTGCATGGAACGGTCCAGCTGGAAGCTACCATTGCTAAAGATGGGCATGTTTCCAACGTTAAACAAACCAATGGAAGTGACGTATTAGGCCGCGCGGCGATGGATGCCGTACGCCAATGGCGATACAAACCATACCTGCTGAATGGCCAACCGATCGAGGTCCAGACGCAGGTTAGCATTGACTTCAAGCTTCCCTAAGGTACTCTCTTCTTCTTTTTGCGGCGCGGATACTTTCCGCGCCTTTTTTGTTTCCGGAATTCTTCCGCAACCCTTTCTCAGCGAAAATGTTTCCAGGATTCTCACCGTCCCAAAATACCAATCCTTATCCCGCTGTCAGGCTTATCTTGTATGATTTTCAGCAATGATTGCCTTGAGTCTTCCTGGTCTGAAACCTTTTCTTAGGATCGTTCTCTTCGGCGTCCTTTTCATTTCAGCTCCCCTCGCATGGTCGCAAACCAAACCGGAGGACGGAGGCCATGAACTGCAGGTGTGGAGCGGCGGCGGCCACTCCGTCGCCGGCGGCCGTGGCGATTCTGATGTATGGAATGTGGGCGGACGGTTTGGCTGGATCATCACCGCTCCGCATGGTCCCGGATTTTTGAAGGGACGATTTGAATACGCGGTGGATGTTGTTCCGCTTTTTATGGTGTTCCAGCCGGGAAATACCGCGTACGGCGGGGGATTTGATCCGTTGAACTTAAAATGGATTCTGGCGACACGCGACAGCGTGGCTCCATATTTCGAACTGAGCGGAGGCACACTTTTCACCAATCACGATGTTCCGCCCGGCACGAATACTGTGAACTTTACCTCGTCGGCTGCGGTCGGAGTGCATTTCTTGCGGGAGTCCTGCAACTGGAGCCTGGAAGCCAGATATATGCATATTTCCAATGCTGGTTTGGCGACGCCGAATCCGGGACTGAATACTGTGCAGGTGCGGTTGGGAATCGGAAAGTTTTTGCATCGCCGCAACTGAGTTCGTCGCAAGAAGAAGTGGGTGAGTACCTGTCCCGCCGCGTGGCGCTAATTCCCGTTGCTTGCCGCTACGGCTCCTTCGAGCAGGATGTTAACTTCCGTCCCTTTTCCTGAGCCGACAAGTTGAGCGGCCGCAGCCCGATTGGCGGAAATCTCGAGGTATCCCATGCTGCCCAGAATGGCAAAGACCTCGCCCGGAGCGCCGTCTGCATAAACATTCTTGATTTCGGTGACTTCCCGCTTGCCCACTACAATTTTGAACGGGGAAGGATTTTCTCCAAAAATCATGGGAGCATCTTCTGGAGTGATATTGGTGATCATGTTGCCATAGCGGTCTACTTTCAGGACGACACCGCGCAAAGTCTTTTGGTCCACCGGCTTTGGACGCGGGGCATTGAAGCGCACAAAATCTTCAATTTCTTCCCCGAATTTTTCCGAATCCACGCCCTTGGCAAGATAAGCTGCAACAGGCGCGAAAATATCGCGCGCATGGAAGGTATTGCTGAGCGGCTGCAGGAAATAATGTTCGCCGGTTACATGGCGCACATGCACGCGTTCTTCCCGTCCATAAATCAAGGAGAGCACTCCATTGTCGGGAGCGACAAAGTGATGCCGCTCCGTGCTCAGAATAATAGGCCGCCGGGCCGTACCTACGCCGGGATCCACAACGACCACGTGAACAGTTCCGGCAGGGAAGTACGAATAGGCCTGGGCAATGCTAAGCGCGCCATCGAGTACGTCAAATGCCTGCACCGAATGGCAGATATCTATAATTTGAGCGTCAGGGTTTATATCCAGAATGACGCCCTTGACCGCGCCAACATAGTGATCGTTTAATCCAAAATCCGTTGTGAGCGTAATGATAGGACGATGCGCCACGGTTTCCTCGCCGGACAGAAGTCCGTTGATACTCGAAAGTAATCTGTGGCTATGGCTGAGTCAAGGTACCGTAGTAACGGAATGAAGCCATAAGGTTATTTGCCGCGGGCCGAAAGGCGCTGGCTGAAATCTACTGAACATCCACGCTGCCGGAGCCGCTATCAACGTTTACAGAGACGCCTCCGCCGCGCACTTTGCCGGTAAAGTCGTGTTTGGAAGAAGTCTTCGCCGTGACAGGCGGGTCCACGGAAATACTTCCGGAGCCTGTGTGCGCGTGCAGATCATAAGAAGCGTTTGCGGCGAGCTGCAACCGGATCGATCCGGAGCCGGTATGTAAGGTCCACGGCCCAACCGGCATGCCTGAAGCGTGAATACTTCCACTGCCGGATTCAGCCATAAGAGAACCGCGAAGGCCGTCCAGATCCATGCCGCCTGAACCTGTGTGCGCCCGAACCGACCCGGAGGTGGCTTGCTGGAAATCAATATGTCCGCTGCCAGTATGGGCATCAAAGCTGCCGGCGACCTCCGTAGCATGGATCGAGCCGCTGCCGGTTTTCGCAGTGACGTCTCCTTTTATTCCTTGCAAAACAATGTTGCCCGAACCTGTTTCCGCATGAACCCCGGCGGCAACGTTCCGTAAAGTCAGGCTGCCGGATCCGGTGCTCACCGTTGCCATCTGCCGCAATCCTTCAATTTCCTGGCTTCCGGATCCCGTATGGGAGCGGAGTTCCGTCTGCGGCGGAACGGTAATTTCATAGCTGATGCTAACGTGCTGCAAGTCGGGGTCATCATTGCGGCCAATGTGGATGGAACTGCCGGACTGTGCGATGGGAGGGTTGGCTTCAATCTTCTTTATTTCCTCTCCAGCATCTGAATCAAACATGCTGTTCGCCTGGATGCGCGCCGCAATGTGCACCGAATTTGAATCTGCCGTATGAATGTGAATGCTCCCGGAGCCATTGGTGATCTCAAGATTCACCCGGCCCTGGACGGCGAGGGTCCGCTTGAACGATCCCTCCGCACCCCAGGCCATTGCCACGGAGACCAATGAGGCTGGCAGTACGATCAGGCAAATCAGCCGCGCAATTCCACGAATTTTCATCGCATCGCTCCACTTGCCGCAAACGGTGGTTTTTCTGTTTACTGCAGCACGACCGGGTCGCCTTCCTTAAGCCCCGCCAGAATTTCAGTCCGGGCGCCGTTGGAAATTCCCAGGCTGACAGCTACTTTACGTTTTCCGTCTTTGCCCTTGGGATCGGGCACCTCGACGGAAGCTTTTTTCTCCGGGTCATAAAGGAGAGCGCCTTCCGGCACCTGCAGGACGTTTTTGTGTTCGTCGAGAATAATCTCCGCATTGGCGGTCATTTCTGCTTTTAGTTCGCCGCCCGGATTGTTGATGGAAACGCGCACTTCGAATGTCGTGACATTGTCCTTTTCCACGCCCATGGGGGAGATTTTCGTGACTTTGCCGTTGAATGTCTTGTCCTTGAATGACTCGACTTTAATGCGCGCCGGCTGGCCAAGAAAAACTTTGCCAATATCGCTCTCGTCTACTTTGCCTTTTACATAGACCTGGCTCGTGTCGCCGAGGGTCATAATCAGCGTTGCGGAAGAGCCCAACACCAGAATCGAGCTGACCGCGTCGCCGATTTCCACATCACGCGAAAGCACTATTCCATCAATGGGAGAAAGAATGTCTGTGTAGCCAAGCTGTTCTTCAAGTTGTTTCAGGTTGGCATGGTCTTCGGCCACCTGGGCCTCCGATTGCACAATTTTGGCTTTGAGAACGCTGACCTGGGCCTTGCCTACCTGCTGCTTGTTGACGGCCAGTACGTAATTCCGCTGAGCGCTGTCTAAATCTGCCTGTGACACGACGCCGGACTTTGCCATCTCCTGCGCGCGTTGATAAGCCCGCTTCAAGGTGGGAACATCCGGCCCTTCCGCGTCAACCTTGGCCCGCTCCCAATCGGCCTTCGCCCCGGCAAGGTTGGCCTCTGACGCTTGCAATGCTGCCCGGGACTGTTCGACTTGGGCCTGGATCTCTTCCTTATCAAGCTGTGCCAAAAGCTGCCCTTTCTTTACGCGGTCGCCATATTCCACATATAGCTTGGTGACGATCCCGCTGGCTTTGGATTTCACTTCCACCTTCGTAATCGGCTCGATTTTGCCGGTGGCCACGACGCTCCGGGCCAAATCGCCGCGAGTGACTTTCCCCAGCTTCGAAGGATCAATTTTTGTTCCTCCGCTGCTCGCGGCAATGAGCCCGACTGCAATGAGCGCAATCAGAACCAGGGCAATACCGCCATAAAGCCACCCATTGCGGCGCTTCTTTTTCATGGAACCGTTCACAAACCCTCCTGCCACCCGGCTGCTTTACCTATGTACGGCAAATCGTTCTCTTTAGTTCCTAAGTTCGGCTGTTTACAAAATTAATTGAGGTATATCTGATCGCTTATGCAGTTTCCGGTTAGACCATGACATGAGAGAAATGGAAGCGGGAAATGCAAATTGAGGGCCCGGGTATAACGATAACGGAGAACCGAGACCATGGAGAACTCCTGATTTGTCTTCCCATTTTACCGGAACGGCCCGGCGGCTGCATCCTGCGTTTGAAATGGTAGAATTTTGGCTTCCATGATTGCTACTGCATTGTTGCGGGTGTTTCTTATCCTGCTTCTGGTGGCCGCCAATGCGTTTTTCGCAGCCGCCGAATTTGCGTTGGTCAGCGTCCGCGAAACACGAATTCAACAGCTCATCGAGGCCCGGCGCATCGGGTCCCGGATTGTCCAGCGGCTGCATCGCAACCTGGATGAAGTCGTCAACGGCGTGCAATTGGGTATTACTATTGTCAGCCTTACTCTTGGCTGGGTGGGCGAGCCGATACTGGCGCGGATCATGCTGGCACCCGTGGAAAATCTACCCCACGCCTCTGCTTACGCCCACGCAATCGCCATAGCTTTTGCTTTCACGTTAATTACCTTCCTTCATGTGATTCTTGGAGAACTGGTTCCCAAGTCGTTGGCTTTGCAACGGGCAGAGCAGGTCGCCCTGGCCGTGGCCGCGCCCATGGATGTATTTCTCACCATCACGCGTCCATTGATCTTTGTTATGAGCCGGTCGGCAGGATGGACGCTAAGAATTTTCGGTTCCCGCAAGTTGCGGCAGGGGCCCGTTCACTCTCCGGACGAATTGAAACTCATCGTCTCCGCCAGCCGCCAGCTAGGCCAAATACCGCCATTCCAGGAAGATGTAATCCATAGCGCGCTGGAAATGGAGGACATCATGGCCCGCGAAGTCATGGTGCCGCGGCCGGACATTTTTTCCCTGCCCGGCGACCTTACCCTGGACGAAGGCCTGGCGCGGGTCGTCGAAGACCAGCATTCCCGCATTCCCATTTATGATCCGCAGAGCGGCCCGGAGCACATTATTGGAATCCTTTACGCGAAAGATTTAATGCGTTGGACGAAATTGCGTCTCGCCTCGGAGCCGGGGCGGCCGGTTTCCGCCCGCATTGCCAATATGAAAGTCAGCCAGATCATGCGCGATGTGCTGGTTGTTCCGGAAACCAAAATCCTGAGTGATCTGCTGGATGAATTCAAAGTACGCAGGCGGCATATTGCCATTGTCGTAGATGAGTTCGGGTCTACGGCAGGTCTTATCACAGTGGAAGATGTTCTCGAGCGGCTCGTGGGGGAGATTGAAGACGAGTTTGATTACGCTCCGCCGGAGCAGCCCAAGCCGGAGGGAGAACGCGGCATCGTGCTCGACGGCTCAACTGGCATTCTGGATATGGAAACGCAGTATGATATCGAGCTGCCTCGGGACCAGGGATTTGAAACTGTGGCTGGTTTTATTTTGTCGCGAATGCAGAAGATTCCAAAAACCGGCGACAACTTTCAATTTGAACGATGGCAATTTACCGTGGTCGAGATGGAAGGACACCGGATCGCCAAAGTTCAAATAGACGCCCTGCCAACATTGGCATAGGAGGTCCCCCGTCGGGCGGCCCGAAACACACAAGGAATGAAAGCCCGCGCGAGGCGCATTACTATGGTTTTTCAGGCCCCCGGGAACTCCAATAAGCAATCCACTTTTCTTCAGCAGCAGGCGCAGCACACCGTATAATAGGTGCAATGCCCCAATACTCCATTGTGGTTCCCCTGCACAATGAGCAGGAGAACGTGACCGACCTCTACGACCGGCTTAAGGCCGTCATGGAGGCCCACGGCGAAAGCTTTGAAATCGTGCTGGTAGACGATGGCTCTACCGACCGCACATTCCCGCTTTTACGCGAAATTGTTGCCGTGGACAGCCGCGTAACCGTGGTGCGCCTCCGCCGTAATTTTGGGCAGACCTCCGCTTTGGCCGCTGGGTTCGATCAGGCGCGCGGCGAGTACATCATCGCCATGGATGGCGACTTGCAACACGATCCCGCCGACATTCCGATGTTCCTGGAAAAAATTGCGGAGGGATACGACATTGTGAGCGGCTGGCGCAAGCGCCGCATTGATAATCTCTGGCTGCGCCGCATTCCTTCGCGTTGCGCGAACTGGGTGATGGCAAAATTGAGCGGCGTGGATATCCACGATTTTGGCACGACCTTCAAGGCCTACCGCCGCGAAATTCTGGAGCAGGTCCCGCTCTACGGTGAGTTGCACCGTTTTATTCCAGCACTCGCTTCGTGGCATGGGGCCTCCATCTGCGAAGTTCCTATTCGCAATGTGAACCGGGAGCGCGGTGTTTCGCATTACGGAATTACCCGCACCTTCCGCGTATTTTTCGACCTGATTACTATCCGCTTTCTGCTCCGCTATCTTTCCCGGCCGCTGCATTTTTTCGGCACGCTGGGAATGGCCAGCATCTTCGCCGGGTCGAGCGTGACGCTCTGGCTTCTTGCAGTGAAGTTCCTGCATCACGCCGATGTGATGTCCAACCACGGGCCGCTCATGATTTTTGCCGCTGTCCTGCTGCTGGCTGGATTCAACATGCTGGGAATTGGACTGCTGGGGGAGATGCAAGTCCGCCATTATCATGAGCCCACGCGCCGCGCGCCTTATTCCGTGGAACGGGTGTTGCGTACGCAGAGCAGCGAGCAACCCAGCGTCTCTGAATAATTCCTTCGCTCATAAGAACTATCGGTAGGGCAATCCGTCCGGCCGTTCCAGAGAAGATTTCCCCAGGGGTTTATAATCGGGCAAGAAAGCTGTTCTCCCTGGGGGTTGTATTCATGAGTTTCCCGCGGACACTTGGCGAATTGCGCCACAGTCCTTTCTCTGAAGAACGTCTTAGTACCCGCCGCGTGAAAGATGAACTTCGCGAAAACCTGATGACCAAACTGCGCCAGGGAGGCGCCGTATTTCCGGGTATTGTCGGCTACGACGATACGGTCGTGCCGCAAATTGTGAATGCGGTCCTTTCGCGCCACAATTTTATTTTGCTGGGATTGCGTGGCCAGGCTAAGAGCCGCATCTTGCGGGCATTAACTACTTTACTGGATGCGCATCTGCCTTATATTGCCGGCTGCGAAATTCACGACAACCCCTACGCTCCTATTTGCCGCCGCTGCCATGATCTGATTGCTGAAAAAGGGGACGACACGCCCATCGCTTATCTCACCTCGGAAGAGCGTTACGTGGAGAAGCTGGCCACGCCCGATGTGACAATTGCCGATCTCATTGGAGATATTGATCCGATCAAGGCCGCCCGGGGCGGGCATCAGCTCAGCAGTGACCTGACGGTGCATTACGGGCTGCTGCCGCGCGCCAACCGCGGAATTTTTGCCATGAATGAACTCCCCGATCTGGCGGGGAAAATTCAGGTGGGATTGTTCAACATCATGCAGGAAGGCGATGTGCAGATTAAGGGATATCCCGTCCGCCTGCCGCTCGACATTGCATTGGTATTTAGCGCGAATCCGGAAGACTATACCGCGCGCGGAAAAATCATCACTCCGCTCAAAGACCGTATCGGATCAGAAATCCGCACCCACTATCCGGCGACCATCGAAGAAGGCATTGAAATCACCGCGCAGGAAGCTTGGTCGCGGCGCGATGGCAACAAGCTGCAACTGCCAAAGTATGTGCAGGAAGTCGTGGAGCGGATTGCCTTCGCCGCGCGGGAAGACAAAAAGATTGACAAGCGCTCCGGCGTAAGCCAGAGGTTGCCGATTTCCTGTATGGAAAATGTAATTTCCAGCGCCGAACGGCGGGCATTGCACCATGACGAAAAATTAGTCGTGCCCCGCATTGGCGATGTGTACTCGGCGATGCCGGCCATTACCGGGAAACTCGAGCTGGAGTATGAAGGCGAGATGAAAGGCGCGGACAATGTAGTGCGGGAATTGATTCGCGCGGCCATTGCCAAAACGTTTGACACTTATTTCAAGGGCATGGATATGCAGCAGATCGTGCAATGGTTTGATTTGGGCGGCGAGATTCAGCTTGCCGACAATTCTTCTGCGGCAAACGCGCTTGCATCGCTCCGCGGCATTCAAGGACTGATGGAAAAAACCGTGAAGGTCGGGATTGGTCCCAAAGACAGTACCGAAGCGCAGGTTTCAGCCGCGGAATTTGTCCTCGAAGGTCTATACGCGCACAAACGGATTGGGCGAAACGAAGAACGCGTCTTCACGGCGGGAGAAAAGCAGCCAAAGATTGCGGAGAAGCCATCGTATGAGCGGGAAGAGCCGGGATACCGGGGAAGAAGGACGTTTAATTAGTCATTGCGTCGTTGGCAGTTGGTTGTTAGTCATCGGTCAAATCGCAATGGCCAAAGGCTTACGGCCAGAGGCTAACGGCCGGTAGCAGTTTTTATGAAACGCATTCGCTATTCCAAGTACGTTCCTGATCCAGCGGGCGAGATGAGCATGGAAGACCTACTCGGCGCGCTCTCCGACTATCTCTTGCAAAGCGGCTTTCAGGACTACATGTCGTTCTATGACATGAATGAGGGCGAACATACGCTTGATGAATTGCGCCAAGCCATTGAGCAAGCATTAATGGAAAGCGACTTTCTCGATGAACAAATGCGCGAGCGTTTGCAGCAGATGCAGATGGAAGGCAAGCTGGATGAACTAATTGAAAAACTTATCCAGCGGATGGAACAGGAGAATTACATCTCCGTGGATGAGCCGCATGATCCTGCGCGGCAATCGAGCGTGGGTGGGCAGACTGGGGAAGCGCAGCAGGCGAAATTTGAGATCACAGATAAGAGCCTGGACTTTCTCGGCTATAAAACCCTTCGCGATCTCATGGGGTCGCTCGGCAAGTCCAGTTTTGGCCGCCACGATACGCGCGATCTCGCTACCGGCATTGAAACCAGCGGGTCTTCTAAAACTTATGAGTTCGGCGATACTCTGAATCTCGATATCACCGCTACGCTTTCCAATGCAATCCAGCGGGAAGGTCTCGGGCTTCCGCTAAACATCGAATATTCAGATTTGCAGGTCCACCAGTGCGAGTATCAATCCTCGTGCGCCACAGTGCTGATGCTCGACTGCTCGCATTCCATGATTCTGTATGGCGAGGACCGTTTTACTCCGGCCAAAAAAGTTGCCATGGCGCTTTCGCGCTTAATCCGCACGCAATATCCCGGGGACTCGCTCGCATTGACTCTGTTCCATGATTCTGCTGAGGAAGTTCCGCTCTCGCAGTTGGCCCGCGTGAAGGTCGGTCCCTACTACACCAATACGCGGGAGGGCTTACGGCTGGCGCAGAGAATTCTGCAACGCCAGCGCAAGGACATGAAGCAGATCGTAATGATCACCGACGGCAAGCCTTCCGCTCTCACCTTGGAAGATGGGCGCATCTATAAAAATGCTTTCGGTCTCGATCCGCTGGTTGTAAGCCAGACGTTGGAAGAAGTTTCCAAATGCAAGCGCGCGGGAATTCTCATCAATACCTTTATGCTGGCTTCCGATTATGGCCTTGTGCAGTTCGTTCAGAAAGTGACGGAAATGTGCCGGGGCAAGGCGTATTTCACAACGCCCTATACCCTCGGCCAGTATCTGCTGATGGATTACATGTCTCGCAAGACGAAGACCATTCACTGAGCCTATTGCTAGGAACAGCATTTATCTCACTCTTCCGACGGGAAATCTCCGGGCCAGCTACACAACCACATTGAGCGCAGAAGGTAATGCTTCGAGGCTCTGGCACTGCAGAGTGAGCACTTCGCCATCAATCATGCAGTCCACGGCTTCATCCAGAAAGAAATCAACGCGTTTGGCCGAGCGGCGTTCCGCGAGCGGATGTTGGATGTGGGTGCCGTCGTAAAGGGTAGGCAGATTGCGCACCAGGCCGATGCGCCCAATCGGGCCCCAGCGGACAAATTCAATAAGACCGTCATCCACTTCGGCCTTGGGCGCAATCATCATGGTGCCGCCGGTGAATTTGCTGTTGCTGAATGTGAGGAACAGGCAGGGACGGCGGTCAATATTTTCCTCTCCATCTACGCACAGGGGAAAAGGTCGGCGGCGAAAGCGCGCAAGGCAAATAAAAATAGCCGCTTGATAGCCGAGCTCTCCCCATCGGCTAAAGCGGCGCGCACGCAGGGTTGCGACATCGGCGGAAAAACCGACGCTCAGAAGATTGATGTAATGCAATGCGCCGTCCCTGTGCGTAAGGCGCAGCACATCGCACGGCCGGGAGCGGCGGGCCAGCAGCGCCTCAATGGCAAACTCCACCCCCCGGTCGCTGAAGTCCCGCAGAAAAGAATTCCCGGTGCCGAGCGGGAGGAATGCCAGCGTGGGGTGCTCGCCGCCAAGCGCCTCCGGGAAAAGTCCATTCACCACCTCATAGGAAGTGCCATCTCCGCCAACGGCAATGAAGTTGCGCCATCCTTGGCGATAGGCTTCCCGCGCGCGGCGGGTAGCTTCGCCCTGAGATCTGGTCTCGACGCTTTCAACGGCAAGGCCGCCGGCGCGCAGCCGTTCCATGGCTGGCCCAACCAGCTTGCGGCAGCGGCCTCCGCCAGCCGCAGGGTTGATGATAGCCAGAAAACTATTGTTCACAGGGAAGTAATTGCGCTGCGGTCCAGAGTTTTGCCGAGTTCCTCGGCAAGCACCGTGCGCTTGATCTTCATGGAAGCGGTACGCGGAAAATCTTTGCTCCACACCAAATAACCTCCCACCCGCTTAAAGTCCGGCAGGCGGCGATTGTGTTTTTCAATCTCCTGCTTTAAAGAATCGGTGAATTCCTGATTCTGCTCCATCCGCAAAACCAGCACCAGACCCTCCTTTCCTAATTCTTTGGCGGGCCACACATAATTCGCGGCGAAAATGCAATATTCCTTCACCTGCAGACCATCAAAAGCGGCTTCAATATCTTCCGGATAAATATTTTTCCCGCCTTCGGTCACAATCATATTTTTTTTGCGGCCAAAAAGCTGCAAATGCCCATCGCCATCAAACCGCCCAAGATCGCCGGTCATCAACCAGCCATCCACGATGGTTGCCATAGACATTTCCGGGTCGTCGAGATAGTGAGACATGATTGTGCGGCAGTGGGCGGCAACTTCGCCAATGCCGTCGCTATCAGGATTCAGAATGCGCAATTCAACTCCCGGAAGAGGTTTGCCCACCGTATCGGCGCGAAAGGGCTTTAAATCATTTAATGTGAGGGAGGTGCCGGCCTCCGTCAAGCCGTATCCGTTTGCGACCGGAATGCCGAGGCCGTAAAAAAATTCCAGCGTGGAAGGATCCATAAATGCGCCGCCCGTGAACATGGCCTGCAACTCGCCGCCAAAAGCTTTGTGCACCTGCCGCAATAATCTGCGGCTTACATCGATGTCCGGCGCTTTGCGGGTAAGCAGTTTATTGGTGGCGATCATCGTGTGGAGCAGTGTGCGCTTTGCGAAATTCAGGCCTTCAAATTTGGTGCGCAATCCCCGCTCCAGGTTCTTTAGGATCATGGGAACGAGCGTCACATACGTGATCTTGTAGCGCACAAAGGCATCGCGCACATAGTCGGGCCGCAAGGTGCGCAAATGCACCACGCAAGCCCCGCAAACGAAGGGGCCTATGAATCCGACCATAAAATCGATTGCATGGTTGGTGGGGAGAATGCTTAAATAGCGCACGCCGGGGCCGAACGGATACCATGCGGTTAACGACTTGCACTGCTCTAGGTAATTGTCATGGGTCAACACGCAACCCTTCGGCCTCCCTCCGGTGCCCGAAGAATAAACGACGCACGCCACGTCTTCTCTTTTACGCGGCGCAAATGCGGGGTCGCCTTTGCGCCGAAATTCCTCCCAACGAAATGCGGTGCCCAACTCAGCGCGCAGCGGCGCTTCTGTTACCAGCACCGTTTTTACTTTAAGGTCATTAAATTCCGGCGCCTGCATCAAGGCGCGCCACAAGTGGTACTCGATGACAAGAAATTTAGCTTTGCTGTGCGCCAGCAATTGCAGGTGCTCGGAAGCCGTCAATTTGTAATCGAGCGGAACTACGACGCCACCGCAATAAAAAATCGCATATGCCGAAATCAGCCACTTTGACTGATTGGTCATGATGATGGCGGCACGGTCACCCGCGCGAAAATCCGCGTCCTGCAAGGCGCGCGCCAGGGGAAGTGCCATCTCCTTGAAGTCGGAGTAAGTCAGGCGCACTTTTTCGCGTTCGCGGTCAGCCTCAATGAGGCAAGTTTCGTTGGGCCAGCGGTCGAGCGCGTCCCGCAGGGCTGCGCCCAGGCTGGAATATTTATCTAGCTCTAGCATGAACTCTCTATTTCACCACAGAATTTCACGATAAAGTCACGAAGCACGCGGGGAGACTCTGTTAATCAACTCATTACCCTGGAGCCCTGCAAAACCGCCATTTCTGCATTAGGGAATTCTCACAGCCTAGCTTGAATGCGGCTGGCGAGAGTGCGGAAATCGGAAACCCCTTGCAATTCGTAATCAGGGAGCTCGACGCGGAAGTGGTGTTCCAGACGCGTAAGCAGTTCAAGCGCCTGAAGGCTGTCTATTCCGAGCGTCTTGAAAAAATCGTCGTCGGGAGTGAGCTTTTCGCGCGGGACTTTGAAATGCGTCGCCGCGAGGGTCAGAATTTCATCAAGCGTTTGATCGGCTGTGGGCATAAATCGAATCAAAGATCGTTATTTATAGTATCAGCGTTGATGGTAATGGCGGAGGCTTACGGCAAATACGGCAACGCATCCGTGCTTTCCATAAATTTTTGCAGACCGGCTTCGACTGCGGGCCGCGAGAATAGCTCGCAAAATAAGTCAATTTCCTGCTGCAACTCCTGGTGGGGAATTGGTTTTATAAATTTCTTGGCCGTAGCCGATGTGTTGCGGTCAAACTTGCCGATTTGCGCTGCGGTTGCCCTGGCTACGCGAAGCGCTTCTCCTTCGCCCACAACCTGACTCACAAGGCCAATTTGCTGTGCTTTTGTGGCGTTGAAGCTGCGCCCCGTCAACAGCAAGTCGCGGACGACTGAATTGCCCAAATCGCGCTTCAGGCGCGGAATGCCGCCAAAGCCGGGAATTAATCCGAGCCGAAGCTCGGGAAAGCAGAAGCGCGCCATTTTGTCGGCGATAATTAAGTCGCACACAAGCGCCAATTCAAAGCCGCCGCCAAAAGTAACTCCATGCACCGCCGCAATCGTAGTCAGCGGAGCGGCATCCAGAGTGTTTAACACGCGATGAATGCGCTCGAGAAAATCACGCACTCCGCGCAGGGCGGCCTCCCGCCCGAGTTCCTGTGATCCGCGATAAAGTTCCCGCAGATCGGCGCCAGCGCAAAAACCGGTGTTTAGCGTGCTGTGTAAAACTAGCGCATGCGCGGAAGCTTGCAAGTTTGGCAATGCGGCGGCAAATTCCTCCAGCTCATGCAATGTGGGCAGGCCAATTTCATTGCAGGGAGAACGGTGCAGAGCCAAATCAATGACGCCCTCCTGCAACTTCCACGATAATGTCTGCCCTTGGTAAGTGTTCATACCGCCTGCTTCACGCGATACATCTCTTCAATCTCTGCTTTGAACCGCGCATTAATGGCGTCCCGCTTCAGCTTGCCCATGGTAGTCAAAAGTCCGCTCTCAACGGTGAACGATTCGGGATGGACGATGAACGCTCGTATCTGTTTGTAGTGCGGCGTTTGCGCATTGACGACATCAATCGCCTTCTGCGCGTCATCGCGCGCGATGTCCCCGGCAATAAGCGCTGTCAAATATCCTCGGCCATTGCCCAGCAATACGACCTGCTGCGCGTTCGGCAAATACTGTGACAGTTTATCTTCAAT
>JAICKN010000207.1 GCA_025927855.1 Terriglobales bacterium | reverse complement strand
GGCGCCATCGCTCAATCCGCGGTCGGGTTGATCTTCATTGGTGTGGTGCGGAGAAGGAGACATCCAAGCCGATTCTTCGCGCACAAATAACGTGATGGGCGCGACGCTGGTGGGAATCACTCTTCGTTTGCCGGCGGCGGAATCTTCGAGCGTTGCCGGATGCGGCGACAATCTTCCCCAGCCGACCACGCCTGTGAGGCACAACTGGTCGAGCCACTTGGGATCGTAATTCGCAATACGCCGCCCCAGCACATGGCGCTCCCAGGAATTTGCCGGAACTTCAAATCCCTGGAGCTGTTTGAGGACGTCGAGCGTGCCGCGTTCTCCCTGAAGCTGGGCTCCGGCATCTACATGCTGCCAGCGCAGCAGCCAACGCATGAATTGCGCAGGAGTGACCGGTTCGATTTGCTTTCGTAAAGCCGCGACCGTCAGCCGGTGAATGCGCGCCAGCAACCGCCGCTCGCACCATTCGGTAGTTTCGATTTTCGGGGCGGTGAATTTGCCGCGAAGAATGGCTCCGCTGGCTTCCATCCGCAAAAGCGCCTTCTCAATGTCGGAGGAAGGAAGCCCGAGCGTTGCGCCTAATTGATCGGCGGTCACAGGTCCGAGATGCGCCATCCATCCGGTGACGAGCGCGAGTAAGGCGTCATCGCGATTTGTAATAGAGGTGTGGCTGTCTGCGGTTGCGTAAGCTTCCGATTCGAGCGTTGCATTCGAAGGCTTCTCATTGGAATTGGAAAAAGCGGCATTCGGGAACAATAAGCGGAAAATCGGCGCGCGCTCGGTTGCAACCCAGTAATCGCCGTCATTTACGCTGGCCTTTACTACGCGGTTTTGCTGCGCGAGCCTTTGATAATGCAATTCCCACTCATAGGTATCGCATTGCTGCATGGATGAGATCTCAACATCCCCATGGAACGAGAAATTCTGAGGCAGCGCAATCAGAGTGTGCAGCACATCGTGGAGTTCATCGGCATCGCGAACGTCGGGCCATGCTTCGGTGCGGACTTGTGCAATGGCCGCTGAGTCCAGCTTGCCGACCTCTTCCAGTACGGATTCCGGCAGGACACGCCGCATTTCGACGGCCCGCGCACGGCGCTCTTCGAGCGGAGCGTCATCGAGATAAGCATAGGGATTAGCGTTGAGGATTTCGTGGGAAAACTGCGAAGGCACCGGCGTATCCACGGCAATGCAACGGATACGGCCATCTTCCATGCGGCGCAGCAAATCTTTCAAACCTTCGATGTCCATGGCCTCGGTGAGAACATCTTTCATCACTTCATTCACCAAGGGGTGGTCGGGAATCTGAATGTCGCCTTCAATGTTCTCCTGGCAGGCAGCCACGTCGGGAAATACGGAAGCCAGCAGATCATCCGAGCGCATGCGCTGGATTTGCGGAGGAACTTTCTTTCCGCCATGAAAGCGAAGCAAAGCCAGAGCGCGATTGGCGTCCCAGCGCCAGCGCGTGCCAAAAATCGGAGAAGCTAATGCCGCCTGCTCCAGTACTGGCTGGACTGTCTCCGCGTTCAGAAAATGAAAGACGTCAGCCAGAGGAAAGCTATGCTGTTCCGCGAGAGCAATGTTTAATCCGTTGTCAGTGGCAGCCGCCTGCAATTCAAAGTTGAAGCTGCGGCAAAAACGTTTGCGCAGAGAGAGGCCCCAGGCTTTGTTGATGCGGCCGCCGAACGGGGCGTGAATCACCAACTGCATGCCTCCGCCTTCATCGAAAAAGCGTTCGGCGATGATGGTTTCCTGCGTAGGGACCGCGCCCAGCACAGCGCGGCCTTGCAAAACATATTCAATCGCCTGCTCAGCGCCGGAGGTATCCAGGCCGCATTCCTCTTTCAGCCATGCGACAGCTTCCATAACTTCGGGAAGATTCCGCGAGGCAGGAGTGGGCAGAACATTCGGAAGACGGTCGCTGATTTCCTGGCGCAGGCTGGCTATGCGTTCGGAAAGCTCCTGCGTTCTGGCAGGAGCTTCTCCCAGCCAGAAAGGGACCGTTGGGGGAGCGCCGTGGGCATCTTCCACAATCACGCGGCCGGATTTGCCTTCCACGCGGCGAATCCGCCAGGACGCATTCCCGAGGAGAACAATGTCGTCGCGGTTGCTCTCGACGGCAAAGTCTTCATCGAGAGTGCCCACCACCGTTCCTTCGGGTTCAACGACGACGCTGAAAAGAGCGGTCTCCGGAATAGCGCCCCCGCTGGTGATCGCAGCCAGCCGGGCGCCACGGCGCGCGCGTAATTTGTGGTTCACGCGGTCATGATGGATATACGCTCCGTAGCGGCCGCGGCGCGCAGCAATTCCTTCCGAGAGCATTTCGAGAATCCGCTCGTAAGTGCCCCGGGGAAGATCGCGGTACGGATAAGCGCGACGCACGAGGGCGAACATCTCATCTTCGTCCCATTCTTCGCTGGCGCAGGCGGCAACAATCTGCTGCGCGAGAATGTCGAGCGGCGATTCCGGAATAATGAGGCGGTCTAAATCTCCGTGGCGGATGGCGCGAACCAGCGAGGCGCACTCCAGAAGATCGTCACGCGTGGTGACGAAAAATCTGCCTTTGGGAACTGCGCCGCGCCAGTGACCGGAACGTCCGACCCGCTGCAAAGCGACGGCAATGGCACGCGGCGAGCCGATCTGTACGACGAGATCGACCGTGCCGATATCAATTCCAAGTTCGAGGGAAGCGGTCGCGACCAGAACCTTGATCTCGCCATTTTTTAATTTGGTTTCCGCGGCAAGGCGCAACTTACGCGACAAGCTGCCGTGGTGCGCGGCGACGTTCTCTTCCCCCATCCGTTCCGCAAGATTGTGCGCCAGGCGTTCGACCAGGCGACGGGTATTCACGAATATCAGCGTGGAGCGGTTCTGCTCCACCAGTTGAACCAGCCGGTCGTAAATTTCATCCCACATTTCGTTGGTGGCGACTGGGCCGAGTTCTGTTGGCGGGACCTCTACCGCCAAGTCGAGCGTTCGCCTGTGGCCGATGTTGACGATTACGGGATCGGGACGGTCTTTCCCCGGACTTGCGTTGCCGGTAAGAAAGTGCGCGACTTGTTCTATGGGTTTCTGCGTGGCGGAAAGGCCGATCCGCACCGGAGAACGGTGCGTGAGCGCTTCCAGCCGTTCGAGCGAAAGCGTGAGATGAGCGCCGCGTTTGTCATCGGCAACGGCGTGAATTTCATCCACAATGACAGTTTCAATGTCACGCAGAATGGCGCGGCTGCGCTCCGCGGTGAGCAAAATGTAGAGCGATTCAGGCGTGGTGACCAGAATATGCGGCGGACATTTCAGCATGGCCCGGCGCTCCGGCATGAGCGTGTCGCCCGTACGCACAGCGGTGCGAATTTGCGGCATGAGCAATCCGCGAGCGCCCGCCATCTGCAAAATTTCGCTGAGGGGAACTTCTAAATTTTTCTGGATATCGTTGCCCAGCGCCTTGAGCGGAGAAACGTATAGAACTTCCGTCCGGTCCTGCAGCTCCCCTGCCAGGGCCTTGCGCACAAGCCGGTCAATGCAGGCAAGAAATGCCGCAAGCGTTTTACCGGAGCCGGTAGGAGCGGAGATGAGCGTGGTGCGTCCCGCAAGAATATGGGGCCAGCCTTGTTCCTGCGGTTCTGTGGGCGTGCCGAATTTATTGACAAACCATTCCTGTACCAGTGGGTGGGCCCATGCGAGCGAGGCGGAAACAGAGGACATGGAAGGTTCATTTTACCACGTGTAGTTTCGCAAAACGTTCGCCTTATATGCGGAGGATTGACTTAGAATAACATGATGGATATGATGTTGAATAATAATACGGGGTTATAAATGCCGAGCGCCAAAGTTTCTGTTCTTACCCGCGAAGATATCCTCGCCACAGCAAGTGGTTTTGCGTGGAACCGGCAATTGCCGAAATGGACGGTGATTGTGGAAGGCAAAGAGCTACCGGCCAGGCCGCTGGTCTTGTGTGCTGCCGGAGTCCCGCCCAATGATCCTACTAATTCGCATCAGGCAGTCGCGATTTTGGCGGAACGGGGATTTGCAGTCCGTTATGAAGGAAAATCTGTCCATGATGAAAAGCAAGCTTCACAGGATCAAAAAGCTTTGTTGGACTTGATTGATGATCTTTGCGGCTCCCTGAAAGACGGCGATTCGTTGCTCGCGGAGCGAGAACGTGAACATCGGATTGAGAAAGACCGATGGCCGCACTAACAAATTATGTTCTGGACGCCAACGCCTTGCTTCACTTCCTTGGAAGTGGGCCCTGCGCCTCGCGAATGAAACATCTGTTTGCCGAGGCGGTACACAATCAAAAACCTCTGCTTATGTCGGTCGCCAACTGGGGAGAAGTTTTCTATCACTTGTGGCAGCGGAACGGCGAAGAATCCGCACGGAACACGATGACCAGCCTGCGGCGCCTTCCCATCGAACTGATCAATGTTGATCTTCCCCAAGTCACCCAAGCCGCCGAGATCAAGGCGCGCCACAAAATTCCATATGTGGATTGCATGGCAGCGGCGCTGGCCGATATTCAGCGCGCGGTGTTGGTTACGTCTGATCATGACTTTGAAAAACTTGGCCGTCATGCCAGGATTTTGTGGCTTGACCGGAATTGATGCCTACGGGACCTTCTTGAATTCCCACAGATGTAGTTTGTGACTAGCGACCTTGTATAAACTGGCAAATATCTCCATCATCCTCATCAAATGAGGTAATTTTGAATTCTTCCAATGAATTTGAAGAGATTGCAGACCTGATCGTCGCAATGTTCCAGATGGATTTGTGCGAAGCAAAGGATTCGAAATCCGATCTGTTTTATAAAGAGGATTTTTTAAAATCTCTTGAAATCTTTGTCAATAAACCATGCTCAGAGACCGCCCAGGGACTTTTGGAAATTGCGCCGAACTTGAAAGTTTTGTTCAAACACGAATTTGATTCTATTCAGTTCACACCTCTACAAAACCTTGGACGCACAATTCTACGAGAAACTATAAAGTGTGCGGACATGATTTTAGCCGATGAGATGTCAGATCAAGGTCTTACTGGACATATTGCTTGTGAACTTGTTGTTGAGGTTTGTTGTCTTTATCTGCATTTGATGCTCAGGGTCGCGTTCGACATGTTCGGCAATGAATTCAGGGTACAACTTCAATCGCAATTTATTGCTGAATGTCTTGATTTTTACATCGACCTTTTATATTTACTTACGAATAACCGTGATGAACTTGCCAAAACATTTATATGCAAACTGAACGCAACCGAAGAAATATACGGGCGAAAGCAATCGGTTGTAGGAGAACATTTCTTTTCGAACGATTCTGTCACTCCGGCTTTTGCTTGCCGCATCGCGGAGTTGCTTAAACATCCAAACAATCCAATTACAATGCTGCAAATTAGACAGTGCTTGGTGAATTCTTTATTGAGTCTACGTTTAAATAAATTAGTTCAAGACTTAGACATGAAACCGGGCCTGGAGCGTTCGCTTCCAAGTAAAACTCTCAGCTGGCATTTTATGTAATCTGCAACTCGCGAATGCTAAAATCCGGCCATGCCTACCTCCGGTACTGCAATTGCCCGCGCAAAAAAAAATTAAACTGCTTCTTTTTGATGTGGATGGTGTTCTGACTGACGGAAAACTATTCATCTTTCCTGCTCCTCCGGGAGCGCAGCAAAGCATATTGGAGCAATCCGCGAAACACGGCGGCAGCGGCGGATTTGGGCTGCACAGTCAAACTTTGATTGAGGCCAAGGGCTTCCATGCG
>JAICKN010000135.1 GCA_025927855.1 Terriglobales bacterium | reverse complement strand
TTTCAAACGAGCCTCCGGGCAAGTCGGTGCGTCCAATGCTGCCTGCAAAGAGCGTGTCTCCGGCGATAAGTCTTTGCTCTTTAGCGAAATAGAGGCAGATGCTGCCTTCGGTATGGCCGGGCGTGTGGATAATTTCAGCAGAAAGAGACCCTGCTTTCGCGGTGCCGCCATGGCGCGCGCTCTCATCAATCTCAACTTTGCCCGGCGCTGCCATGCCGATCCATGCGGCCTGCTCTTCAAGCATCTGCAAAAGGGCATAGTCATTTTCATTCAGGAGGATGGGCGCTCCTGTGGCAGCGCGCAGCTTCATCGCCCCGCCCACGTGGTCTATATGGGCATGAGTGATGAAGATTTGTTTGACGGCAAGGCTGTGCTTGTCCAAAACGGTGAGTACGTCCTGAATGTCATCCCCGGGATCAACGACGATGGCTTCGCGTGTGCTCTCGTCACCAATAATGGAACAGTTGCACCGCAGAGGTCCCACTGGGAGAATTTCGTGGATCACGGGGAACCCAGCTTTCAAGAAGCAAATTTTAGTATCGGCAGATTCTTGTTACTGAGGGCCCGATAGCTAAGTAAAGAGCGAAGGGGGCATGTGTGCAGCTCCGCTCATTTCTAAATTATTTCGTCGGAGGTGCAGGAGCAGCAGGCTTCTGCGCCGGTGCGGTTTGCGTACTGACGCCCTGCAATACCGATTTAGGTCCCGCCCTCCGCGAAGCGACAATCGAGAGCGTAATTGAGGTGAGCACGAAAATGACCGCTGCCCAGGCGGTCGCTTTTGTGAGTACGGTGGCACCGCCGCGAGGGCCAAAAGTGGCTTGGCTGCCCATGCCACCGAAGGCGGAGGCAATATCACCCGCTTCGCCGCTCTGCATCAATACAACGACGATCAGGAAGATGCTCACCAGGATGTGAATGATCGTGATAAAGGTAACCATAAAGAAGAATCTCGAAAATCAGAAATAGCCCGCCGAACGAATCCTTGGCGAAATTCATGGTGCGGAAGGGGGGACTTGAACCCCCACGCCTTTCGGCGCCACCCCCTCAAGATGGTGTGTCTGCCAATTCCACCACTTCCGCGAAATCATTGCAGGAGCCTTTTGATTATAGCAAAGCAGCGCTCCATCTCCAGGCAGAGCTCAATACTTCACAATCGCGGTAAATGATTTCGGATCAAGGCTTGCGCCGCCGACGAGCGCCCCATCAATCTCTGGTTCCGACATAAGCGCTTTGGCGTTGTCGGGCTTGACCGATCCGCCATAGAGGATGCGCAGATTATCGGCAAATTCCTGTCCGAAGGCCTTGGCCGCTTCTGCGCGGATAATTATGTGAGCGTCAGAAGCCATTTGCGGCGTGGCGGTTTTTCCTGTGCCGATGGCCCAAACGGGTTCATAGGCAATCACTAACTTCGCCGCCTTTGCCGCGGACATGGCATTGAAGGCGCGGACACACTGGCGGCGGAGCACGTCTTCGGTAAGCCCCGCTTCCCGCTCTTCGAGAACTTCGCCCACGCAGGCGATAGGTGTGATCCCGGCTTCGAGCGCGGCCTTGAGCTTAAGGTTGACCGTGTCATCGGTTTCCCCAAAATACTGGCGCCGTTCGGAGTGGCCGATAATGACGTGGGTGCAACCGGCGGCAACGAGCATTGACGGTGAGATTTCTCCGGTGAATGCGCCTTCCTCTTTCCAATAGACATCCTGCGCGCTGATGGAAACATTCGATCCTTTGGCGGCGGCCACAGCAGCATGGAGATCAATGTAAGGCGGCGCGACGACGATCTCATCGCGCGTGTGATCTTTGATGGCGGGCAGAAAGTCGCGGAAAAACGCGCTGGTTTGTTCGGGATTCTTGTACATCTTCCAGTTGGCGGCAATCAGTCTTTTTCTGGGCATTTGTAATTTTCCAAGGTATTGAGCGGGATGGCTGCCGGGCGCTTGACGGAAATACATGGGGTCTCCTTCGATAGCTCAGGGCAGGCATTCGCCTCGCTCGGGATGACAAATCTTACAATTACTTCTTATCGTTCAGCGCTTCCACGCCCGGCAGCTTTTTGCCCTCCAGGAACTCCAGCGACGCGCCGCCTCCGGTAGAGATATGCGTGATCTTGTCCGCGACTCCGGCTTTGTGGACCGCGGAAACGGAGTCTCCGCCGCCTACGATGGAAGTGGCCCCAGCATTGTCTGCGACTGCGTGGGCCACTTTGAAGGTGCCTTTGGAAAAAGGCGCGACTTCAAATACGCCCATGGGGCCATTCCATACGATGGTGCGGGCGCGGGAAATTTCTTCCGAGAATATTTCGATTGTCCTGGGGCCGATATCGAGCGCCATTTTGTCCGCTGGAATGGGCTGGCCTTCGCCAATATTTTGCGGATGCGCGTTGGCGTCAATTTTGTCAGAGACGACGTGGTCTACAGGCAACAAGATTTTTACGTTGCGTGATTTCGCTTGCTCCAGCAGTTGGCGGGAGAGGTCCAGTTTGTCGGCTTCGACCAGCGACTTTCCGATCTCCTGCCCTTGCGCTTTCAGGAACGTGTAAGCCATGCCGCCGCCAATAATCAGGGTATTGACTTTGGTCAGCAGGTTCTGGATAACGGGAATTTTGTCGCTGACTTTAGCGCCACCAAGAATAGCAATAAACGGCTCTTCCGGATGTTCGAGCGCTTTGCCCAGATAGTCGAGCTCTTTTTGCATGAGCATTCCGGCAGCAGACTGCTTTACGAATTTCGTGATGCCCACGGTGGAAGCATGCGCGCGGTGCGCGGTACCGAAGGCGTCATTTACATAGAAATCAGCTAAACTTGCCAATTGGCGGGAAAACCTCTCGTCATTGGCTTCTTCTTCTGCATGGAACCGCAAGTTCTCCAGCAAAAGCGCCTGGCCTTTTTCCAGCTTTCCCGCCATCTCTTCAGCTTCAGGACCAACGCAATCGGGGCAGAAGCCGACGTTTTCTCCCCGGGAAAGGTCTTTGTCGAGCATCATCCGCAGCCGCTCGGCAACCGGCTTCAGGCTCATCTTGGGGTTGGGTTTGCCTTTTGGACGGCCAAGGTGAGAAGCGAGAATGAGCCGCGCGCCGTGGCGCAACGCATACTCGATCGTCGGGAGCGTCTCGCGGATACGCGTGTCATCCATGACGCGGCCATCTTCCAATGGCACGTTGAAATCAACGCGCATGAAGACGCGATGGTCGCTGAGAGGGAGATCGCGGATGGAAAGCTTGGACATATTTGTTCTCCGAAGATTTGGATTAGCGTAGCGCCGCGCGTCTTCCACCCTTTCGGGATTGCGTTGGTGCCCCAGACGGTCGGCGCTACCCAATTGCATCGGCTCCGTAAAGGCAGCCGGGTTGCCGCCGGACGGCGGCGCTACGACTTACAGGCCTTTGCTTGCGAGGTAATTGATGAGGTCGCGAACGCGGCTGGAGTATCCCCACTCATTGTCGTACCAGGAGATAACTTTCACGCAGTTGCCTGCGACCACCAGCGTCATGGGCGCGTCCACGATGGAAGAGCGCGAGTCTCCGCGATAGTCCACAGAAACCAGCTCGCCTTCCTCATAGCCCAAATAGCCTTTCAGCGGGCCGGATTCAGACGCTTTTTTGAGCGCGGCATTCACCTCTTCTTTGGTTGTTTTCTTCTCGACCAGCGCCACCAGGTCCACCACCGACACATTGGGCGTGGGTACACGCATGGCGAAGCCATCGAGCTTGCCGGCGAGGTCGGGAATAACAAGCTTCAACGCCTTGGCCGCTCCGGTGGATGTAGGAATCATAGAAAGCGCGGCTGCTCGGGCACGGCGCAGGTCTTTGTGCGGAAAGTCGAGGATGACCTGATCATTCGTATAAGAGTGAATGGTGGTCATGGTTCCGCTGACGATCTTGAATTCGTCGTTTACGACCTTGGCGATAGGCGCAAGGCAGTTGGTGGTGCAGGAGGCGTTCGAGATAATGTGGTGCTTCGCCGGATCGTACTTATCGTGATTGACGCCGAGCACGAGAGTGATGTCTTCATTCTTGGCCGGGGCGGAAATGATGACCTTTTTCACAGGGCCGCGCAGATGCTTCTTGGCTTCCGTGGCATCGGTAAAACGGCCGGTGGACTCGACGACTACCTGAGCGCCCACGGATTCCCAGGGCAGGGCGGCGGGGTCTTTTTCCTTGAAGACCTTGATGGTCTTGCCGTCTACGGTAATGCTGTCCGCGCCAGCTGAAATCTTGTTCGGCAGGTTGCCGAGGATCGAATCATATTTAAGAAGATGGGCCAGAGTTTTCGGGTCAGTCAGGTCATTGACCGCCACGAAATCGAGATTTGGATCGTTCAACGATGCGCGAAGAATGTTGCGCCCGATACGTCCAAATCCATTGATACCTACTTTAACCGCCATGTTGCCTCCAAGAGAGAGATGAAGACCAAATACAAAAATTGACTGAAGGGAAACAGAAAATTTTAACAGGCGGCGCATGAATGCGGCAAATGGCGAGCGGGGAGAGAGCCCGATTCCGGGGCGCTTATATCCCTGTCCGTGAGTTTGGAGGGGTGTCCGCGCTAGAACCTTTATTTTGAGTTCGCGCCATTTCCGGCGGAGAGCAAATTAGGCTTTTCCACATATACGGAGTACTATGGATTGAGCAGGAAATGGAGTATTATGCGCCGTGATCGCAATAAGCAGTGCCCGGAAGGCAATCCGGTTACCACAGACCACCGCGATTCTCCTACGATCCTTAACCTGATCGAGCAACTCGACCACGATCTTAAAGAAAGCGAAGGCAAGGCGTCCGAGGCGCACTGAGCAGAAGCTCTCTCCGCGTACAACCTCAACTCTGACCCCGAAGACCCGGAACATTTGCCTTCGCGATTCAGAATCAACCCAGCATCCTGACCCATCGCGCAGTGCCTTGTTGTCCATTTTTCGGTAATCGCATCCGGCCCGGCCAGGAAGCCCAAAGGAGTACTAATGTCCCAGATCAACGGCGATAAGGCGAGATTTCATCGCAAGCGTAAAGATCGAATCGCGCGTCGTGCCCGTAACCGGCAGCGATTGGCGGTTGCAGAGTCGAAGCGTTCCGGCGCAGGTGCGGAGACAAAGACAGGTGCGGAGATAAAGAAAGGACCGGCCGCGTGAGCTTTTCTTCCAACATGTTGCCCCTATCTGATCCGGCAATTGCGATGCCGAAGAAAAAGCGTGTTTTGCTGGTGGACTCCTCCCCCGCCAAGCGCGACTTGCGTTCCGACACGATGAGAAAACTTGGTATTGAGGTGGACTGTGCAGCAGACTTCAGCGAAGCCCGCTGTTGGTGGCGCGCTGATCTTTACGATCTGGTGCTCATCCACGTGGTGGGTGCGCCAGTGCCCTTGGATAAATTCTGTAATGATTTGCGCAGCGCTACTCCGCCGCAGCAGATTATGTTTCTGGTTGGCCGCCCGCTTTATCTTTCTTCTGACCCATTATGTGAAGACGTGGCTGAAGATGAAAACATGGACTCCGCCCCTTCCCAATCCAAAAATGCCGGGCCTGCACTCGCGGGTGCCGATGGAGAGCCGCAACGCTGGGGCATTCTGGAAGCATGCCGCCGAATTTCCGCTATTCGATCGGTTTGCGATGCGCGGAGCAAAGCAATCCAAAATCGGCCTGAACCTTTGAGAGACTCTGAAATATCTCGTCCCAACCGCGTTCTCAATAGCCCAGCCAGTGAATTCCTTGGGGAGGAATTGCAATGAAAAATCTTTATGTTGGTAATCTGGACGACAGCGCGACCGAAGCCGATTTGCGCAAGGCATTTGCTGTATATGGGGAAGTGGAAGCAGTCAATATTATTACTGACCGCGACACTGGCCGCGCCCGGGGGTTCGCTTTTATAGAAATGGCTGATGCCGGGGGCGCTGAAAAAGCCATTGCGGCCCTGAATGGTTCCGACTTAGGGGGGCGCACAATACAGGTCAATGAGGCAAGACCTAAAGCGGACCGGGCCCGTGGGAATGGTGGACAGAGGTCTGGAGGCGGACGTCCGGGCCAGCACCGCGGTCCTCGCCAACCACGCTGGTAGGCGGAGGTCGGCCCTACGCGGTTTGATGCAATAGATCAAAGGAAATATCTATGCCACGAAACGGTTCAACTTTCAAGAAGCGCCAGAAGGAGCAGCAGCGCCAGCAAAAGCGGCGTGATAAGGTCGAACGCAGACTGCAGCGAAAAGGTGAGAAGCCCGAGGCCGCGATGGAAGAAATGGCAGAACTTCGAAAGAACGCCGAGGCACAAGCCGCAGCGTTTGGCCAGGAGTAAGTTTTTTCGCACGTTCCAAACCAAAAAGGAAGCGGATAACCGATAAATGATAAATACTAAATTTCTGGTCAAGGTAAGCCGGTCGGGCGCATTGGCATCTCAGTACATCCGGCGGATGGATCCGCACCGCATCCTGATGACCACCGATCGCAAGCGCGCGCTGCTCATGGGGAAGCTGACGGCCAACGACGCTGCAAACGCCATCCAAAATTCCCGATGTATCGCCGAACTTATTCCAATCACTATCAGACCCCACGTGCGGTAGCTTAGCTGGGCCCCTACTCGCATCCATACTTGTCGCTGTGCCGTCATAGAAGCTCAAGAAGCCTTCAGCGGCATAGATATCTATTTGGGCAACTTTCGTCTTTACTCTTTCTCCACATTGATGTTTGACAACGCTTTTCGTTTGCGAGAGCCTTGACCTCCGCAGTCATATATCGAGCGATATGAAGACTCGGCACGAATTTGTCTGGACTTGCAGGAGCGGCATTTGAGCATTGCGCAGCGGTGGCAGGAAATCCGGACCGGGTTTGACCGCCCTTTCTGGGTCGCCAATATCAGCGAGCTTTTTGAACGGCTTTCCTACTATGCGGTTCTAGCTGTGCTCGCCCGCTATCTGTATGAAAACCTCCAGTTTCCAGTAGAGAAAGCCACAAGTCTCACAGGCCTGTTTGGCGGGCTGGTTTGGTTTCTTGCCGCATTTGGCGGGACCATTGCCGACCGGCTGGGTTTTCGCCGCGCGCTTTCCCTGGCATACCTCATTCTGAGCTGCGCCTATTTTCTTTTAGGTTCGCTCGCCGCGCACTGGCTCGCTCCGTTGCGGCAAGCCATGCCGCTCGGTGTGCTGATTACGCTTCTGCTGATGCTTCCGGCGCTCGGTATCGCCTTGGTGAAGCCTTCGGTGGTGGGCACGACGGCAAGGGCCGCGAAAAATGATAATGTCCGGTCCATTGGCTACTCGATTTACTACACACTCGTGAACATTGGCGGAGCGGCTGGGCCATATGTGGCTTCCTGGGTGCATGAACATGTCAGCGTGAGCAATGTTTTTCGCGTCGCTGCGCTGAGCGTCTTCCTCATGTTCTTTGCGGTGATCTTGTTGTTCAGGGAACCAAGCCGTTCCGGGGAAGCTCAGACTGCCAGCCTTGGCCAAGCCGCCAGGAATTTCGCCACGGTGGTTGCGAACCCACGCTTCATGCTGTTTCTGCTGATTTTTTCCGGATATTGGATTGTGTTCTGGCAGGAATTCATAAGCCTTCCGCTCTACATTCACAATTATGTGAATTCCGGCGCGAACACTGAGCTGCTTCTGATGACCGATCCGCTAGCCGTGATCGCTTTGCAGATTGTAGTCAGTTATTTGACCCGAAAATTACCGGCATTCCGCGCCATCACCCTGGGAACTTTAATCTCCGGTCTCGCGTGGATTTTGCTCGCGCTTCATCCTTCGGTTGGGATGGCAATTGCTGCGCTGTTCACCGTGGCATTGGGCGAGATGACGCAATCGCCCCGCTATTACGAATACATCTCCCGGCTCGCTCCACCAGGGCAGCAGGGAACTTATATGGGCTTTGCATTCCTGCCTATCGGCATTGGCGCATTTCTGGGCGGGCCATTCGGCGGAGCGCTGATCCATTATTTTGGCCAGACAAAACATCAGCCAAGTTATATATGGTGGGCCGTTACGGCAGTTGGCCTATTCACCGCGTTGTTGCTGTGGATTTACGACCGGACGCTGAAACCCGTGGCCAGCAAGAGCGCAGCGTAAACGCGGGAGTTTAGTCGCGGAACGCATTAAGATTTCGCAGCAGTCTATTTTTTTGCTGGCGCAGGCGGCTTTGCTTCTTTCATGTCCCCGGCGGATTTCAGCAGGTCGTCAACCGAGCTGGCGTCGAGTTGATAGAGCGAGGGTTCATTTGCGCGCTTGGCAATATAATCTTTTCCTGCCTTCGCTATGAGAACCTGCTCCACGCGTTTTCCGTCATTGGAAGTGACTTTCAGGGTGATGGCGGGGGAAGGGAAGCCGCTGTCAGGAAAACTACTGGCCGAAAGATCGCGAACCCGGTCGAGAAAAGATTGAACCGTATCTGTGTCCATCTTCTTGCTGTTGCCGTTCCACCAGTCTCCATTGGAGGAGCGCGTCAGATAATAGGCTTTGGCTCCGTCGTGCAACTCGACTTTATTGGGATCGGCATATCCAAAATCGAAGATTTTTTTGTTTCGAAAATCTTCCAGGTTCTTTTCGAGATTCTTTCCAAGCGAATCTGAAATTTTGTAAAAGCCGGGAGCGATACTTGATTTTGCGTAGTAATCGTTTTTGCCCTTGCGTACCTGGAGTTCCTGCGTGCCGCCTGGATCGGTAAGCTTCGCGGTTGCAACCGGAGCGCCGGAGGCGTAGGCAGAAGCCTCTCCTTTTGCCTGAAGCGCAGGAGTATTCAAATCCATTTTTGCGTCAGTCAATTGACGGACAAGATCGCCCACTTGGGAACTATCTGCCCGCAGAGGTTTAGGTTTGATGATTTGCCAATCATCCTTGCTGCGGCCAAATTCCAGGTCCTGGTTCTTCTTTACCAACTCAAGCCTGCTGACTTTATCGGCATCCATCGTCAGCAGGCGCTTGTCGCGCAAATCGTTCAAACTTTTATTAATGGCGGT
>JAICKN010000073.1 GCA_025927855.1 Terriglobales bacterium | reverse complement strand
CCTGGATCGGCAATGGGGCCAGGCGCGCGCGTAGCTCCGGCGTCGTTGCCAAAGATATCGGCGTCAATATGGTCGAAAGCCGCGACCCTTGGGAACGGCTGAGTGCTGCTCAGCGTTAGCTCCAGGCGGTCAGGATCAAAATCTATCTGCATCTCGCCCATGGCTCCGTTCTTGTCCCAGCCATGTTCCTTGCGCCATGAGGCAAGGTCGAGCCACTGCTTGGAGTCGCCAGTGAAAAAGCCGAGAAACTTTTCCGGCATGGAGACGTAGAGGTTCCCATCGGCCTGGTTGTTTTGGTTGAGAAACACGACAGCGGATTTATCGCAACTGGCGAAGATGTTGTTAAAAATATTGTTGTTTTGGTCCGTTCCGCTGCGAGCGCGGTCCGGGCGGGTGATGGCGAAGATGCCGGAATTGTCGCAGCGGCCAATAAGGTTTTGGGCAATGTTCAAGCTATCGGTGGCATTGATGAAAATGCCGGAGCCTGCGCATCCTCTCTGGCCGGGCGTGCCCGGCTCGGCGTTGCGAACATTCCAAATAACATTGTTGTCAATCTGGTTCCGTTCCAGGTTCATTTCCATGTGTACGGCGGCGCTCACGGTGAGCACGTCGGCGAATACATTGCTGGTGATGCGGCAGTTGACGTCGCCGCTGTCGAGCCATATCCCGTTGGCATGGCGGATATGACGAACCACGTTGCGGCGGAACAGTAGATTGCGGGCGAAATGGAATTTGGCTCCGGCGGCTTCCCATCCCCGTTCGGCATCGGCCCAGCCGCACCACTCAATCAGGTTGTCTTCTACCACGGTGTCAACGGTTCCCATTCCGCCGATACCCTCCACGCCGCAGTAGCGAATGGTGTTCCCACGGACGATCTGAGCTGTACCGCTTTGCCGTGTGAAACCGTTGCTTCCATCGCTCCCGATCACCAGACCCGGGCCATTGGCCCACTCGATGTTGTTTCCTTCAACGATCCAATGATTGCCATTCGCGGTGGAGACTAACCCGTGTTGCGGAAATGGATAACCGTTGCCGGCGTGCTGGAATGTGAGTCCTTTGATCCGTATGAAATTCAGCCCGCTTTCTATGGGAGCGAAGGCGTGCTCGCGGGTGGTAATTTCAATCAGGTGGTCGTCGGGACTCCCCTCGGGTAGACGGATGTGAATGGCCTGCCCTGAATTTTCGACCCAGAACCTGGCATCCTCCGAGCCGCCTATTTCCTGCATAAGAGGACCCGGACGCCGGCGCGGCGGAAGGCCGTTGCGTGGCACTGGCGGAGTTGTAAACACAGGCGCGGGTTGCAAATGCGCGCTTGCCAGTTCGCCAAGCTGCTCGACTGGCTCCAGCGGCTTACCGTCCACGAAGACCAATCCCCGGCGGCGGAAGTATGGCCCCATATCAACCGTTCTGGGGTCGAGCCACTCCCAATTGCCTGCGACGCTAGCCAGGGCGAAGGGTTGGTAGGCATCAGGGAACATCGTGCCAGTAAGATCGCGCTTCCACGTGGTCACCGGAGCCGGAGCTTGGCCAGGCGCGCCAAAACGGCGCATCGAGGTAGATTCCTTCTGCCATTCGCCTTTGAGAACCTCAGAGCCTTTGATGAAGACCTTTGCTCCCGGGGCAGCCTCGTAGCTGATCATCTGGGACGGGCTCGTGCCGCCCCGCGCCGGGCGAACGCACTCGCGATAAGTCCCAGAGGCGATGACTACACGCTCGCCGGGCTGAAGAACCTGGGCGGCCTTGTTGATGGTGCGGAAGGGCCGCGTACTCGTGCCGGGACCGCCGTCATCGGCCTGAGCGGAGTTGTTATCCACGTAGTAGGTCTTGGAGAACGTCAGCGGCTGTTCCCAGGAGACATAATTGGTGCCGTCGGGCAAGCGCGAGCCCTCCATCGCAGCCTCGTTATTGGGCTGGCCAGCACCGGCTGCGGCATCCTGAACCTGGCCGAGGAGGCTGCCACCGAAACCAGCCATCGCTCCAACGCCTGCCGCATATTGCAGGAAGCGCCGTCGGTCAATTCCTGGACTGGAACTTTCGCTCTTTGAAGTATCCGTATTTGAAGTGTCCGGATCGGGCTGAGAACCTTTTTGTTCTGGATTCATACCCCATCACACTAATTTGCAGGGCTTGCGCGAGTAAAGGAATTTATTTGCCCGCGCGATTTTGCTTTCATCTGTGCGTCCGACTTTACTTCGGCATGGGGATTGATAAAGCCTTGCCTGCGCCGCGCTCGGCGATCCAGAGCGTGTCGCCTGCAGGTTCGACTCCGGTTGGAGTTTTAAGTCCATCCTTGAGCACGGTCACGCTGGCCTTATCGCCATTCACGGTGAGGGCGGCAATTTTGCCGCTGGCGTTTTCTGCGAGAAAGAGCTTGCCGTTGGCTGCGCGCATCCCGTCCGGTCCTTTTACCGGCTGGTCCATCCAGATATCTACAGGCGCGCCCGGCTTGCCGTTGGCATCCACCGGGATGCGATAAAGTTTGTTGAATACTACGTTGTTCACATAGAGCGTGCCGTCGAGAAAGGTGATGCCATCAATACCCTTGAGCGTCGTTTGCTCCAGATAAAGTTCGGGGGTAGACGCTCCATCAGCCAGACGGTAGATTCTTCCGGTGGCCGTGTCGGTGATGTAGAGTGCCTTGTCAGGTCCAATCGCAAAATCATTGCAAACGGTATTGTCTCCGGGCAGGTTCCAGCGGAGTTTTGGCGCACCAGTGGTCAGATCAAAACTTCGGAGCGCGGTATGCCGTTGCACGGGAGCGGTATTTGGCACCGGCGTCAGTTGGCATGTCCACAGCGTGTTGCTGGAATCGTCGGCCAGCATGCCGAAGAAAAATGTTCCCGGCCCTTCCGCGCTGGCGTCAATAAACTTTTCGGCAGTGGACGATCCCGGACGCACCTTGTAGACGAAGGGCGAACCGGCGCTGCCGACGATCAACACCCCGCCCGGCGCCATGGTCAAACTTTCCGGCTGCGACTTCGCATCTGCGATCAGGATTTCCCGGGCGGACGCGTCTCGCGCGGAGCCAATAATCACGAAGCTAATCATAACGATGAGAGCAGCAGAGGCGGCAAGGCGCTGAATACCGGGCAACATTCGATGCGAAAGGCGCATGGTCCAAATTCTCCTGAGGGCATTTTGTTCGGCAACCATCATAATGCATGCGTGCAGGGGCCACGTAGTGGTTTTGTTTGAGTGGAAAGTTGACGACATAAATTTGGAATTGAGGCCAGGCTGGAAAATTTGGGGCGCATACTCTGCCTGAGCTTCCATCCTATACAGCATTCACTGTATTTGGATTTTTTAAGCTGAGTCGGTACTATTTAAGCCTCGGGCGTATGGAATTTGACCAGTCCACCAACCTTTTGGCAGCAATCGTCGATTCTTCAGACGATGCCATTATCAGCAAAAGCCTCCAGGGCGTAATTACCAGCTGGAACAAAAGCGCGGAACGGATGTTCGGCTATGCCGCGGAGGAGGCGGTAGGCCAGCACATCACCCTGATCATCCCACCGGAGCGCCTTTCCGAAGAAACAGATATTCTCGACCGGCTCGGGCGGGGGCAACGCGTTGACCATTTTCAGACTGTCCGGAGACGGAAAGACGGCACTCTCCTCGATGTCTCACTGACCATCTCTCCCATACGAGATTCATCGGGGAGGATCGTAGGAGCTTCAAAGGTGGCAAGGGACATCACCGGGCAAAAGCGGGCAGAGACGGCATTGCGGGAAAGCGAACAGCGCTTCCGGGTGATTACGGAGGCTTCCCCCATCATGGTCTGGATGGCGGGGACAGACAAACTTTGCTACTACTTCAGTAAAGGATGGCTAGACTTCGTCGGGCGAACTCTTGAGCAGGAATACGGTAACGGCTGGGCTGAGAATGTGCATCCGGAGGACTTTGACCGCTGCCTCAAAATTTACGAGAGCTGCTTCGATGAGCGCAGCCCATTTGAAATGCAGTACCGGTTGCGGCATCACACGGGGCAGTACCGATGGATACTTGATCGCGGAGTGCCGCGCTACACTCCGGATGGAGTTTTCGAGGGATACGTGGGCGGTTGTCTCGACATTCATGATCAAAAAGAGGCAGCAGAACAAATCCATGTTGCCGAGAATGTGACACGGCTCATGAAGGCACAGGATGAAGAACGCAGGCGCATTGCCCGCGAATTGCATGACAGCGCAGGGCAAACATTGACGGTGCTCGGTATGGGGCTGGCGCAATTGGTTCACCGGGCAGAGACCGCTGCGCCGGAATTAGCAAGAGAAGGAAAAAAGATCGAGGCGATTGTTCAGCAGTTACACCGCGAGATACGTACTGCATCCTACCTTATACATCCGCCGTTGCTTGATGAAAGCGGCCTCGCGTCAGCGCTCAGGTTGTATGTAGAGGGATTGGCCGAACGCAGTGAAGTGTCAGTCACGCTTGATATTGCCGACAATGTGGGAAGACTGCCGGAAGGCATGGAATTGGCAATCTTCCGGATGGTACAGGAATGCTTAACAAATATTTTCAGGCATTCTGGCAGCAAGACAGCATTTATCCGAATCGCTCGCCAAAGGGAAGACGTGCAGATCGAAGTCAGGGATGAAGGAAAGGGCATGTCTCCCGAACGAATAAAAGACATTCTTAGGCGAGGCTCTGGCGTCGGCATCCGAGGAATGCAAGAGCGCCTGCGGCAATTTCACGGAACCATGCATATCGAGTCGTCTGATTCAGGCACCACTGTGATTGCGAGCATCCCAGTGGCTGAGGATATCCGTTTCGCGGATCACCAGGCTCTACCAGCGGCGGGGTAGCTCGCATCGAGAGAACAAGCGCCAATTTCGTACCGAAATTTTTCTGTATCATTTCCAGGCCGGCTAACGGCCGTCCACCGAGAACGCCAGGAGAACATTTCCCGGCATGCATCCGAACTGCCCATAGCCTGAGCTGACGTAGAGCATCCCTCCAGCGACTACCGGCCCCGGCCCATCCAGCGACCCACCATGCGCGGCTGACCCATTTACGGTCGTGTAATCGCGGGCAGTCTCCGCATCCCAAAGGAGTTTCCCGTCGGAAGTAGAGTAGGCTCGAATGTGTCCATCGAGCGAACCAGAAAAAACTACGCCGGGAATAGTGGTGACAGCCTGCGATTGCGCAGGGCTGCAGCCAGCACGATCTCCGCAGTCATGCGGAGGGAGGGCGCTCCATATTCTTTCGCCCGTCGTGATATTTAGTGCGAAGAGGCCGCCGCCTTGGTTTGGATCCGGCAACAGTCGGAATCCCTGCGCCGTGGACTTGTCAGGGACGATGCCCTTGAAACTGAGATCGGATTCGGCAACATACATTTGCCGGCCATCCGTGGCCGATCCCCACATGCTTCCGCCAAGTGCCCCGCCTTTTCCGATGCGAGTTTGCCAGAGAATCGCGCCATCTTTGTCAGGATCAAGCGCATAAGCCATTCCGGACTTTTGCGCGATCAATAGCTCGCGTTGTCCGTCCGGTAAGGCTACGAGCATCGGAGGCTGGCCAAAGTCGAAGTCACCTCCCGAGGGCGGAGGACAATTCGCGTTTCCTGGAAGCGAGCACGCGTTGTTGAAAACATCATTGGCTGTGACCTGGCGCGACCAAATGAGCTTGCCTGTTTTGGCATCGAAAGCGAGCACCGCATCGCTGGTTTTAGTCGCGGGATGTGAATAATCATCGCCAGTCGCTGCATAAACGAGATTGCGTTTTTCATCGAATGTTGGCGTAGACCAGACCGCTGCCCCCGAAGGTCCGTACATTTGCACGCCCGCTTTATTTTTTTCGGTCGGCTCAGGAGCATTTGCGATGGTGTAAGAACGCCATAAAATTTTGCCGGTATCTGCTTTCAGCGCTACGACGCTGCCCCGGAACGTGCAGCACTCGTATGTCGGCAACGGCGGCAGAGCCTCTTCGTAGGAAGAAATGCCGAAGTACAGCACGCCATCATGGAACAAAGGCGCGGCTGTGATGATCGACGCAAAGTGCTCTCCGATGCGCGTTTTCCAAAGCTGCTTGCCGGTGGCGGCATCAAGCGCATACGCATCCTGCCCGGTGCCGAAATACACGGCCGCATGCTTCGCGTTTTTAGGTGCGCCGAGGACGAGGGCCGAGCGAATCCCGCCACCAATGCTAGTGGCCCAATAGATGCAGCCCGTATGAGCATCGAGCGAATAAACGGAACCGCTGCTTGTGCCGAAGAAAATACGTCCTCCCGCAACTGCGGGCTGCGAGCGCGCGCTGATTTCGTCTCCTAAACCGAATGCCCACTTCAGCTTTAACTTGGGCACGTCTGCTGCCGTAATTCCCGCCGCCCTTGAGTCCTGAAAACGCCAATTGTCGCTACTGCTGCTCCACCCTAACCAGCTAGGGCTTGACGACGAAACCCGGAGAGTAGGCGCAGTTGTTCCGCAGGAACCAGATGCAGGCGGAGGCACAGCTTTGGGTTGAGGTGCGCTCAGGAACATCCCAACCGCGTAGCGCTCCTGCGGCGTTAACTTATCTCCCACCGGCTTCATTACACCAGTTTGCAGCGCTGCCAAAATCTGGGTTAGCTGCATCCCGTGGAGCGCGCTCTCCGAAGGTACTCGCGGCGTAGCAGAATTGTGGCAACTCGCGCAGTGCTCTTTGTAAACCGTCGCGCCATCTTGCGCCTGCGCTGCGATTCCTGCCAGCAAGAGGGTAAAAACACACACGTATCGCATAGGCCTCCTTTTTTCATAGCGGCAAAACTTTATGGGATTAAATAAAGCTGTGCTTCCGGGATTCCAGATACAGAGTTACTCCCATAATCAACACAATTACCGCGAGCTCCACGCCAAGAGTCTTGAAAACAGCTGGACTCCACACTGCAACCGGCCCGTTCCATGTCCGCGTCAGTGTGGGTACATGGCTGACGAGCAGATACCATACGAGCCAGTAAGAAGAATTGACCACAGCTATGGCAGCCGTAGCCAACCCCTCGGATTCGCCTACGAGTGCCGTTCCGGTAATTAGGCAGAACCCAATCAAGGGAAAATTCATGAGGATCAGGCCCATTGGAATCGTGCCGACTGGGAGAACGTGCTGGGCGAGAATCATGTAGATCCCCACGCCGAGGAGCACGAGCCACAAGGCCAGGAACATACCAATATTCGAAGCGAGCTTCGCTACCCCGTACCGGGACGATGAGACAGGAAGACTCATAATAAATGGGAGCGTCTGTTTCTTTCTCTCGTTCACGATGCTCTGCATGGGAAGAAGGCATGCGCAAAAAATGATGGCAACAAAAAAGAAGACAGTACCAATTACCAGCGGCGTTGGCCCGCCAATCAAGAGAATTGCCAGGGCCAGCACCCCGCCCGCGAGTGTGAAGATGATCACCCGGCTGTTCATCTGGAAATCTTTCCAAATTAGTTGCAAGACTACGTTGGCTTTCATGCCCCCACCTCCTCGCGGCTGTGCTCCACATTGGCAACAAAAATTTCTTCGAGCGTCATGTTTTCCACGGCATGTACGCGGGCACCCGAGTTCTCGTAAGCGTTAGGAAGATGGGACTCGAATGCGTTGGCAATCGCTACCGCCAAACGGCCCGTTTGCTGGATCCCAATCACGCCCGGCAGCGCAGGCAGTTCGATTCCCGCGGGAACTTCCAGACGCAGCCGCCGCCAACGGTCGAGATAGACTTCTTTGTCCATCGAATCAATAATCCGGCCGCGGTCAATAAACGTGATCTGATCGGATATCTGCTCTACGTCCTGCGTATTATGGGAAGAGAAGAGGATGCTGCGGCCCTCATCGGCCATTACAGCCGTCAACTCGCGCAAGATTTCGTGCCGCGCGACAGGATCGAGTCCTGTAGTCGGCTCGTCCAGCACCAGAAGTTTTGGTCGCCGGGCGAATACCAGCAGCAGCGCCGCTTTCACCCGCTGCCCATGCGAAATGCCTTTAATTTTCTGTTCCGCGCGCAGCCCGAACCGCTTCAGCAACAACTGCGCATAGGCGTCATCCCAGGATGCGTATATTGACTTCATGAAATTGATGTGCCAGCCAAGAGTCATGGAATCGTAAAGACGCATGTCTTCGGAGGCGAAGCCGATGTCCCACTTCGCGGAGACTTGCTCCTCCGGCATGCGATGACCGAGCACGTTTACCTCGCCGCGATCTTGATGTACCAATCCCATCAGGATGCGAATGGTTGTGGATTTGCCTGCACCGTTGGGGCCGATCAAGCCCATGATGGTTCCGCGTTGCAGCCGCAGCGCGATGTTCTGCAGATCGAAAAAACGGTACGACTTGCACACTCCATTGAGTTCAATTGCGTAGTCATTCATACGGTTTCCTTCTCCGCGTCGGTGACGCGTTCATAGACTGCTCGAATGCGCTTTTCCAAGTTCTTCGGCGAAAGCCCCATCATGGCGGCGCTTCGCACGGCTTGCTCCAAATGCTGTGCCAGTTCCTGCTCCCGGATACGCTCGCCAACCGCAGAGTCGGAAGCTACGAAACATCCCTTACCCTGGCGGGTTACGATCACTCCCTCGCGCTCCAGTTCGAGATATGCGCGCTTGACGGTAATTACGCTCACGCCGATATCCGCGGCCAACTGGCGGATTGAAGGAATCGCCTGTCCAGCAGCCCAGTCGCCCACCACAATGCGCTGCTTGATCTGCTCCATGATCTGCATGTACATCGGCCGGCTATCGGTTTGGGAGATGACGAACATCTGAGTATGCACAGTATATACAGTATGAGAGCTTGTCAAGCATTTCCTTTCCGGGAGGCCGAAAAAATATTTTTTATATGTCTTGATACGTATATGCCTAATAGAGTATATACAAAGGGATGGATTCAGTCTTCGAAATCATTGCGGAGCCGAACCGCCGGGCGATCTTGGGCCTGCTGGCTTCGTCAGAGCAATCTGTAGGAGAAATCGAGCGGCAACTGCGGATGCCGCAGCCGACTGTTTCTAAGCACCTGCGGGTGCTGCGCGAGGCCGGGTTCGTGGAATCCACGGTGGATGCGCAACGCCGCCTCTACCGGCTGAGACCTGAACGGTTCCGGGAAGTGGATGACTGGTTGACCCAGTTCCGCCGCTTCTGGTCCGCGCACGTGGATGCTCTCGAACGCCACCTCGACCGCATGGACCGCATGAGCCAGCCTAAACCAGCTAAAACCAAGGCAAAGAAGACGACGCGGCCCCAACCGCGAACGGATAAAGGAGAAAAGAAATGAAAATCAAGCTAACCAGCGTTTACGTGGACGATCAGGAAAAAGCTCTGCGCTTCTATACGGATGTGCTGGGGTTTACCAAAAAAGACGATTTCAGCAATGGCCCATATCGTTGGCTGACGGTCGGCTCGTCCGAAGATCCGAACGGCGCTGACCTGCAACTGGCGTTGAACAAGAATCCTGCGGCCAAAGCCTATCAGCAGGCGCTATTTCAGCAGAACCAACCCGCGGCCATGTTTTTCACCGACAACGTGCAGGCCGACTACGAGCGCATGAAAGCGCGCGGTGCCGAATTCACCATGCCGCCCAAAGACGTGACGGCCTCGAAAATTGCCATGCTGAACGACACCTGCGGTAATCTGATTCAGCTCACGCAACTAGCGCGTTGGTAGGCCAAAGAGCTGCCCATGATCACTCGCGAGCAATACGCGCCCGGCAGTGCCGGCGGAGCGCAGATACAAAAGCAGGCGGGAGAGAAATGGACGCTCATTCTTGTCCGTGAACTGCGCCACTCGCCGGAGAAAGTCTGGCAGGCGATTACCGACCCGGCACATCTGCGCGAGTGGGCGCCATTTGTGACCGACGGGAATCTCGGTACGGTGGGCGCTGTGAATCTCACCTGGGTGGCAACGGGAGCGCCGGTCGAAACGCGGGTGACGCGGGCCAAGGCCCCAAGAGTCCTTGAGTACGGCGATCACCGCTGGGAACTCGAACCTGTTGCCGGTGGCACGCGCCTCACGCTGTGGGCCAACATTGATCGCCGCTTTATCGCCTGGGGTGCTGCGGGATGGCACATTGCTTTGGACGTGCTGGATCGGCTTCTCAGCGGCAATCCCATTGGACGCATCGCCGGCAAAGAAGCGCTGAAGTTCGGCTGGCAGCGGCTGGTCGATGAGTATTCAAAGCAGTTTGGAGTTGAAAAGCCGAAGGCGGCTCCGCAAGCTCCGCGGTGAAATAGTGTGCCCATTTAGGGCCGGCCGGGCTTGAGCAACGCGAGCTTGAACGGATCACTCGCCGAGAGCCACACCCGCCCCTGGGTGGCAAACATCCTAAACGCAGAAGCTGACAATGGCAATAACGATCCGTACGAGCTGACTAGATCACGCAGCGGGATCTCTGAATTTTTGCGCTAAGGAAGGCTCAACAGGCAAGACCCGCACGCGGCGGCGTTTGGTGAGGAAAGAGAGTCCCCATTGCAGCAGTACGAAGAGGCGGTTGGCAAATCCAATCAGGAAGTAGATATGAACAGCCGCCCAGACGACCCATGCAGGGAAGCCCGCAAACTTTGCAAAGCGCAAGTCGGCGACGGCATAGCTCCTGCCTACAATGGCGAGGTCACCCTTGTCCCAATACCAAAAGGGCGCAGGCTCTGGGCGGCCTTCCACTCGGCTTCCGATGACCTTACCTACATGCTCGCCCTCCTGAATGGCAGGCTGGGCCACACCGGGCAGCAGCATGGGAGTTCTCGATTTGAAGCCTAATAAATTTCTGGCGGGAGCAACGACGTGAGCGGTGTCACCAATTGCAAAAATTTCCGGATGGCCCGGTACAGAAAGGTCTGGCCCCACAATGATCTTTCCGGCCCGGTCGGTTTCCACCTGAAGCCAGCGCCCCGCCGGGGACGCGAGCACTCCCGCTCCCCACAAGACGGTGCCCGCTTGAATTCTCTTTTCGCCCATGCTGCCATCGGCTACGGTAATTCCCGCGGCATCTACACGGGTAACCCGGGCGTTGGTGTGGACTTCAACTCCTAAGCTCTCAAGGTGCCGCTGCGCTTTGACCGAAAGATGCTCGGGATATGTGGGCAAAATGCGCGGCCCTGCCTCGAAGAGGAGAATGCGGGCGGACTTCGGATCTATATGGCGAAAGTCGTGGGCCAATGCCATGCGCGACATTTCGGCGAGCGTTCCGGCCATCTCCACTCCAACCGTGCCGGCGCCCACGAGCGCGAATGTAAGCTGGCGGCGGATATCCTCTGCGTTTGCCCCTTCTACGGAAGCCATCTCCTCGGCCCGCTCAAAGGCGCGCAGTATACGGCCGCGGATGATGTCGGCATCGTCGAGCGATTCAAGGCCGGGAGCGAAGCGCCGCCATTCGTCGTGCCCGAAATAGTTGTACTGGATTCCCGTAGCGAGGATGAGGAAGTCATAGCGTAGTTCGCCGCGCTGCAAATAAACAATGCGTTTGCGCGGTATTGATGCCGGTGACTTCGTCCAGCACGATGTCTATATTTTTCTGGTGGGTGAAGATGGACCGCAACGCGCCGGAAATTTCGTCCGCAGAGAGCAGTCCCGTTGCTACCTGGTAAAGCATCGGCCGAAACAGATGGTAATTGCGTTTATCAACCAACGTCACGCGGAGCGGCGCGTTACGCAAAGCGCGGGCTGCGGAGAGTCCTCCGAAACCGCCACCTACAATGACCACTCGCGGCAACATTCATACCTACCAATATTAGATCTGCTTTTTGAGATGAGAAACAATCTCGCCTCGATTCCTGAAGCGAAAAAAATTTTAGACCATTGCGCTACAAACCACCCGGCGGGATGCAGCCATCCGGCAGACCGATGGATAATGCGGCCTGCCGGAGACTGAATTCAGGCGGCGGCCCGGCGAGATTGTTGCACCGACAGCACAAATTTCAGGAGGTCGGCATTGACCTCATCCTGATGAGTGGCTGTGAGTCCGTGCGGCCTGCCTGGATAATAGATCTCCTGTGCTCCTTTGATCAGGCGAGCAGATTTTTTGGCGGAATTTTTAATCGGCACAATCTGGTCGTCTTCTCCGTGCATCACCAGCGTGGGCACATCAAATTTCCTGAGGTCCTCGGTAAAGTCGGTTTCAGAGAATGCCTTGATGCAGTCGTAAGAATTCTTAAGTCCTGCCTGCATGCTCCACAACCAGAACTGATCGAGCATACCTTGCGAGACCTTTGCCCCTGCCCGGTTTGCGCCATAGAACATTACAGCGAAGTCTTTGTAAAATTGTGAGCGGTCATTGAAGAGGCTGGTGCGCAATCCATCAAACACTTCGAGTGGGACGCCCTCAGGATTGCTTGCGGATTTCAGCAGGATCGGCGGAACGGCAGCGATCAGGACGGCGGCGGCAACGCGCTTTGTGCCGTGGCGGCCGATGTAGCGCGCCACTTCGCCTCCGCCTGTGGAGTGGCCCACCAGAGTAATTTCCTTGAGATCGAGCGCCTCAATGACAGAGGCCAGATCGTCGGCGTATCCGTTCATATCATTCCCGGACGAAGCCTGGCCTGAACGGCCATGGCCACGCCGGTCATGCGCGACCGCCCGGAACCCCTTCTGAGCGAGAAATAGCATCTGTCCATCCCATGCGTCAGAATTCAACGGCCACCCGTGAGAAAACGTTACGACTGGGCCTTTGCCCCAGTCTTTGTAGTAGATTGTCGTGCCGTCTTTCGCCGTAATTGTGCTCATAAGAATTCTCCTATTTCTATGCGAGCAGAAACGCTCGCAGTGATGGTTTTACCTGGCAGAGACCAGAACGGGAGCGCCTTTGTTCACTAAGAAGACGACGAACTTTGCCGGTTTGGTTTTGCTCCCATTTCTACCGACGATGTGTACATCATCCGGGCCTTCGTAGAAGGTTTGTTGCGAATGTCATAAATGCCTTTCGTGGAACCGGCGCAATTTCAAACTACGCTTAGATATGGGCCGGTACTTCGCAGCTACGCCGCCTTCGGAACTTGCATTGCGGAACGGGCCAGCCAGGTTTCGAAACGGATATTGCCAAGTCGTGCGCTGTCGCCGGGAAGCAGTGTTTTCTCGCCGACCCTGGCGCCGTCGTAAGTGGCGTTCGGGTCAGCGATGACCTCGCGGGAATCTTTGAGAGAAGCAAGACGCCGCCGGACTAGTTCATCTACCCGGAATTGTTCGGGGCCTGCAATTTCGATAATGCCGTTTACCGGCGGGCCTACCGCAACTCTCGCCACGCCCGCCGCAACGTCCAAGGCGGCCATTGGCTGGAAGAGCACAGGAGGCAAATGCACCTTGCCATCAACCATGGAAATG
>JAICKN010000056.1 GCA_025927855.1 Terriglobales bacterium | reverse complement strand
GCTGAAATTATCCACACGCCCGGCCATACCGAAGGCAGCATCTGCCTCTATTTCGCTAAAGAGCAAAGACTTATCGCCGGAGACACGCTCTTTGCAGGCAGCATTGGACGCACCGACTTACCCGGAGGCTCGTTTGAAAAGCTCATCCGATCCATTCACGAGAAAGTGCTCACTTTGCCGGACGAAACAGTCGTCATTCCGGGCCATGGTTCCCTCACTTCCATTGGCGAAGAGCGGGAGAGGAATCCCTTCCTGGTTAAAGGCTAAAACCGCAATTTATCTTCTCTGGTTTGACTTCTTGGGGCAACGATAGTGCAATAACTGGGAGTCCAATGTGGTATGAGCGACTCTTTAGGAGGACCCGCATTGGAAGAAGCTGCCCATTCATCTCCCGGGGCGCATAATGACCCGACTCTGCCGCCGGAATTGAATCCCATCCAGAATCCACTTCTGGCTTCTAATCTTGGGAGATGGGCGCATGTTTATTTCACCGCAGAACCCGAGAACAGAGATAAAGCAGTACGTGAGCTTTTGATTGAACTAAAAAAAGAACAAAGCAGTTTTAACGTCAGCGTATCCACGCCTTCAACTACAGCCGATGGCCTCCCGACTGCGGTTTGCCCAGCCTGCAAAAGGGCCACTACGCCCTCGCAAAAATTTTGTGGTTTCTGCGGGATGGATTTGACGGCAGGGTCTGTATCCGCAAACGGAAAAGAAAACCGGACTACGCAGACAGCGTCCGGCTCTCTTTCTGCACCGTCGACGTTCGATTCTGCCCTGCCAGAACTGGCATCCTTGCGGCAGGCCTCTTTTTCCACTGCTTACGACGATGAAGAACCCGAAGGCCAGGGCTGGAAATATGCCATCGCGGTATTGGTCATTGTCGGGCTGTTGGGCTCTCTTGCCTATCTGCAATGGGGGAATACGATTCGAGCAGCTATGGGATTACCTCCGGAGCCCCCTCATGCCGTCACGCAGTCATCCCAGTCGAAATCTTCTCCGCCCAATGCGGCCAATAATTCAGCTACTCAGCCCTTGCCGGCGGAAGGCGCAATCCAGACCACACCATCTTCTGCCGCCCGGTCTCAGCCTCCCGTTATCGCCGCTGGTGGTCAGCCGCCCGCTGATGCCGCCTCAGCAAGTGCTGGAGACCCAACTGCGCCTGGCGCTTCAACTCCTAACGCTCCCATCGTTGAAGACAAACCGGGAAAATCAGATCAACCCCCGCCGCGACCTGACCTCGCAACTCAAACTGCTCCGGCGCCTTCTTCCACTTTACAAACGCCGGCTTCCAGTAAAACCCGTTTGACGGCCCAGCAAGCGGCTCCCGCCGATAATGGCAGCCAGGAGCTTCTGATTGCAGAAAATTATCTGAATGGAACCCCCGGAACGCGGAATGCCGCCATTGCGGCACAGTGGCTGTGGAAGGCTGTAAGTAAACAAAATGCAACCGCGCTTGTTCTTTTATCGGATCTCTACCGCAACGGCGAAGGCGTTTCAAAAAACTGCGCTCAGGCGCGTCTGCTTCTCGTGGCCGCCGCCAAACGAGGCGTACCGGAGGCAGGCCCCAAACTGCGCAGCTTCGAATCTGCGGGCTGCCCCTAACTCCCTCTCCGAAGTTTATCTTCCCTGAAAATGTACGGTAAAACTTGCTTCCGTGGGGTTGGGCGTCCCGTTACACATGCGGGGTGTGAAAACCCATTGTTGAACTGTTTGCAGCGCTTCCGCGTTTAGGTCAGGGCGGTCCGAATTCTGTATCAGCGTGTCGCTGACTCTGCCATTCGGATCTATGACGCCGCGAACCACAATATCAACTTCACCACCCCCATTCCCCGGTTTCGGCTGCGGCATGGAAACGCCAAACGGCCGGCGGAGCGTTTTGCAGCGGGTAAGAATTTTGGCGTCCGGCGGAGCTACCAGCAGGTTAGGGGAAGGATTTTCCAGCGCGATGATGGTCTGTGTAATTTCGAGCTTTTCACGGCCATTCTGCCAATAGCGAATGGTTCCGGGCATCAATGCTCCCCCGAAGGGAAAATAGCCGCCCATCTCAAAGGAATGATCGCCTAATTTCCCCGTCAGCAAAGAGCCATTGCCCGCATCCACGCACAGTTCGTTGCTGTCGGACTTTTCGCCTGCAATTGTATCGAATTCAATGCAGTGCGCCGACCGGGCATTCACCTCACGGTCATCAATCGAGTGGATAACGTCTTCATGGTCGAAGCGCACAAAGTACGTGGGAGTAATTCGCAGCAGAAGAAGAAGTTCCGCAGGCAGAATGTGCTGCGATCCGGCAATTGCCGTGCTCCCTTCCGTATGCACAATGACTTTATGGAAGCTGCCTAAATTGAATTCATCGCGCGCCCCCGTGCCATGAATTACGACGTGAGTAAAGGTGCCTTCCTCCACACCGGAATCATTGAAGGCGCGAAACGCATCCACGCGCTCAGAATTGGGAGAACTCCACGGCGTGCTCGCCGCCGTTGCCCGCTCTAAAAGGCGAACGGCTTCGGCGCGCACCTGCGCGTCCTGCGCTTTGCATGTAAGGGAGCAAAAAACAGAGAAAACCAGCACGAACACAGGGGCCCATTTCATACGCGACCTCCGGCGGCCTTTGCCTGTGCACAAATAGACTCTGCCCGGCAAACGAGTAGATTATAAATTCCCTGCACTAACGCGGCAATACAGCGCCTTGCAGCAATAGCTCATCTGCCGTTAGTATCAAGTCAGTAGTCCCCTTGTGCCAGTCCACAAATCACGCAATGTCGGGGCGTAGCGCAGCCTGGTAGCGCACCTGCCTTGGGCGCAGGGGGTCGTAGGTTCAAATCCTATCGCCCCGACCAATTTCAATCCCTGTCGTTTTATTGACTATAGCGGCCTCATGCCATGGCTCAATAAGAACACCAACGTAATCTGATGGAGATTACGCGTCATGATCCTCATGGTTACCAGCGTGTTTTGTTGCCCTTTGTATCTGCCGATAACATTACTTCAACGCGCCTATTCTCAGCGTTTTAAACTGTGCCAAATGCTTACACGCCAAGTTCGTTATCCGAATTGCCTCACCCACAAAGAGGCGGAATCGCGCCATCAAGGATCTGCATAGTCGGATTTAGCTTAATTGAACTTGTTATTACGTTGGCCATTATTTGGACTGTTTCAGCAATTGCCGTTCCGTCCTTGTTGGGGGCAATAGATCAAGCCAAAATTGCCAGAGCCGTTGGCGATATTCGCACCATTGGAGATGCCGCCTTGGAATATGACGCAACGAACAATGAATATCCTGACAACTTATCTGAAATAGGATACGGATCGACTCTGGATCCGTGGGGAAATCCTTACCAATATTTAGATTTCGCAGATGTCAAAGGTAAAGGAAAAATGCGAAAGGATCGTTTCCTGGTCCCAATCAATACAGCGTTTGATTTGTACAGTATGGGTAAGGACGGACAAAGTGCATCGCCATTGACTGCGCAGGCCAGTCAGGATGACGTCATTTGGGCAAACGACGGTGCTTTCATTGGCCCTGCATCGCAATTCTGAGATTTAGGCGATGAGAATAGAAACTACATTCTTCCGCAGCAAGGTAGCACGTCGCATATTCCTCCTTTTCATCGTCTGTGCGCTGGTTCCAATTCTTGTTCTTTGTCTCATCTCTTTCCGAGAAATTTCCGTTCAGACGGAGCACGACCGCCAAATTCAGCTCAAACAGTCCAGCAAAGCGGAAGCAATGGCGATTTATAGCCGACTCGAATTGTTAAGTTCAGAATTACAAATAGCAAGTACTTTCGGGAAACTACCGAATTCTGACAACGATCACTTCTTAGACGTTAGGTTCGATAAGAATTTTGAGCAGGCTGACTTTTCCCAGCAGGAAAAGCAGCAACTGCTATCCGGAAAAGCACTTTTAAAAACCGTCCCTGCCCATAATTCCAAGAGCGTCTCTTTGCTGATGGTTCGGTTGCTGGATCCCCATCGGCCTATGGAGGGAATGATTATTGGCAAAATAATGCCAGACTATCTTTGGGATACAGGTAGCCTTCCCGTAGATGTTGACGTCTGCGTCCTAAACCAATCAGGCACGCTTCTTTCTTCCTGCAATCCAAACTCAACCGTTTCCCTGACAAAAAACAAAATTCGCAATTCAGGCTATTTCACCTGGGAATCGAAAGATGCAGTCTACGACGGGGCTTATTGGACGTTGCTGCTCCGTCCTGGTTTTGGTTGCCCCTCCTGGACAATTCTACTGAGTCAGGACCAGCGTAACGCAACTGCTCCCTTGCAGCAATTCAAGACCACCTTTCCTTTAGTTGCTCTGTTGTCATTATGGATGGTGCTGTTACTCAGCATGAAGCAAATTCGCCGCACGTTGGTTCCTTTAGAACAATTAAGGGAGATTACACAGGAAATTGGAGTACAGAACTTTTCTGCGAGGGTTGACGTTCACAGCGGAGATGAATTTGAAGAACTCGGAAAATCAGTAAATGCGATGGCCAAGCGCCTCGGTCGTCAATTTGATGCCGTTAAGACCATCAACAAGATTGATCAGGCCATACTCGCAGCGCCGAATAGAGAAGGAATTATTGATGCTTTGCTTGAATATATGCCACGCTTGATGCCGTGTGATTTGTTTTCCATAACAACCTTTGACTCTCGAACAAATCAAGCAATATCTCATTTAGCCGAAAATACTCCTCAAGGATTCCAAAGACATATACTCAAATCTGAATATTTATCACTGGATTTTCAGCAGCTAGAAATGGCGAGCGACTGGCTATTCATGCCGGATTCTGCAGGCCTTCCCCGTTTCTTGTTTCCAATGCAGAAGCTTGGATACAGATCATTTTCTATTTTTCCTATAACAGTCGATGGGAAGATATTTGCAGCTCTTGTATACGGCGAGATATCTGATCACATGCCTGATACCGCAGAACTTCAGCTCTGTCGTCAGGTTTCCCATCAACTCGCGGCCGCTTTTGCGAATGTGCAATTGATCGAAGCCCTTGAAAAATTAAACTTGGGAACTTTGACCGCTCTTGCGCGCGCCATTGATGCTAAATCCACATGGACGGCGGGACATTCTGAACGCGTGACGAATCTCGCCATCAAAATTGGCAAAAAAATGGGTCTTCCCCGTAAGGACCTGCAAATTCTGCATAGGGGAGGATTACTTCACGATATCGGGAAAATCGGCACGCCGCCTGAGATATTGGACAAACCTTCCGTGCTGACCCCCGACGAGACTACAACAATGCAGGAGCACGTAAATACTGGGTTGCGTATATTAGAGCCCGTTCCTGGACTTAGAGAAGCTCTGCCGATTGTCGCTCAACATCATGAGTGGTTCGATGGGTCTGGATACCCAAACAAACTGGCGGGAAACGAAATCAACCTTTTTGCCCGCATCTTTGCAGTAGCGGATGTATATGACGCAATGACTTCAGATCGGCCATACCGCACGGGCCTTCCAAAGATCAAAGCAATTGAAGTTATCAAGCAAAAATCGGGCACGCAGCTTGATCCTGATGTAGTCCACAATTTCTTGGAATTAAAAGAAATTAGCGACATTATTGCTGAGCAAGAATTTGTTGCAGCAGACTTTGGCATATGAACAAAAAACTCCGCACTCTTGTTCTTGCAATATTACTGATATTTGTCGGATGCAACGGCAACAACCTGAGACTTCTTCCAGCCGAATTATCAGGCATCTGGACGACTGATGCTCCTCGTTATCAAGGCAGGTTTCTTGAACTAAGCCAAGCGTATGTCATTATTGGCGTGGGAGACGGTTCTGTTGATCTGCAACGAATCGTGCACGTGGAATCGGTCGCATCAGGCAATAAGACAACTTACACCGTCTTTTCAAAAGATTCGGATGGTATGGACGCGAAACTGATTATAGTTTTTAAGCATGATAATGGCGGTCAATTTCAACTTGGCAATCAAAGTGGAATTATTTGGAAGAAATGTATAGGGGAACAATGCGGAATTGAGGACAAACTACTTCTAGGAGTCCATTAGATTTTGATATACACCAACCTTAATCGAAGCTTAAAACCTCTGCCTATTTTTCAGACGGTTGAACTTCCCTGAATATTCATTGCATGACTGATGCCACAAAAAAGTCCGAAAATCGACTGCCAGGGTCGACCAAAAACAAAAGCCAATAGCTTTGCGCTCCGTCTGGGGTCGTTTGGGAGCCATACGGATCACGTTCCTTTCTGCTTTCACCATCTCATCGGCGAGAATCAAAGATTATGATTTGTCTTCCGGCCTGCACGAGGCTATCCGCTTAGCACCCTCAATGATGTCTTCCAACTACCCGCACGCGCAGAAATACCACAGCGCCAAAAGGATGGCTTCCATACTGCGCCTTAAGCCGCTCTGGCGTTGAATAAACAGTTAGCTGCGCGCCGGGAGCGATGGTCAGGTGCGGAAGCATGAAATCGCGGTCGTATCCGGCGGTATAGGCTTGCACGCGGCCAATGATGTTTTCCTGAAAGGTTGGCGGTTCGGTTTGATTGCGGAGCAACAGTTCATTCGTGCGGTCTGCATTTTCCATCCGCAGCCATACGCGGTTGCGTTCCGCGAAGCGCACCGTGGACTCGGCCAGATAGCCATTCCATATCAGTCCGTCCGAGACGCGGTTGCGTCCCCACAGGAGCGTACTGGCCCAGTTTCCGCGCGTGAGTGGCCGGTTGTACATGACCGATGCAGTCATCCGGTCAACATCCCCGGACGGATGGAGCGCTTCCGGGCTGGTTAAATGGGCAAAGGAATACTGCGCGCTCCAGTTCTGCGCCGGGTTGACAGTGGCACGCAAAGACCACGAATCAATCTTCCCCGAATCAATGTCCCAGCGGAACTCGTCGGGCTCGCGGCCATGAAATCCGGATGCCTCAAATCGCGCAACTTTATATGTGAGGCCTGTGGTTATGACATCAGCGGCAATGTGGGTTGAATCCTCCAGATGATGCCCAAGCGGCGCAATGGGATCTTCGGAGGCCGATGCCCGGTGGGGAAAAGCAGTCGGTCCCATTGCGGGATCGCCTGTTGGAGCAACGTAGAACGAGAGCAGGGCGTTTTCCCCGAGTTTTAGATCGTAGAGGGCGGCCAGCTCCATAACGAAGTCGTGCGGGTGCTGACCGTCCACAATCGGCCTGCTAAAGGCCGTCTCGCCTTGCTGAAAAAGCTCGGGGTAGAACCGGTTGGTGATTGTGCCCGGCTCCAGACTGAACATCGTGCGCAGAGTGAACGTGCCGGGGCCGAGTTCCCGTTGCGCCATGGGCATAAACCAATTGGTTGAAAACACCTTGTCGGCTCCTCGCGGCCCGCTCTGCTGCAACGCATTCAAAAATGCCTCGCTGTGGAACATCAGCGTCCAGTTGCCCTTGGACTTCATAAGCATTGGACCGGGCGTGGACTCCGGCTCCGCGCTTGTGCCCGAAGTTGCATGCGCCAGAACCGCCTCAATGAAGGTATTTGGCTGGCCCCTCATATTCATATGCGCATGGTCCATACTTTGTGCCGGGCAAAGCGATACCGCGATGAACACTGCGGCGCATATGCAGGGAATCTTCGGGACCCTCATTTCACTCTCTTCCGAATTTTCGCTGAATGTTCCGCCAACCACAAATGCCCTTGCAGCAGTAATAGCGCATCTGCCTTTAGTATCAGGGTAGTAGTCCCCTTCTGCCAGTCCACAAATCACCAATGTCGGGGCGTAGAGCAGCCTGGTAGAGCACTGGATTTTGGGCGCAGGGGGTCGTAAGTTCAAATTCCTTTTGCCCCGACTAGTGCCTTCTAACGGACCTCATGTAAAGCGCGCTATTTGCTGCCCACAATATCCGCCAGAGGGCGAACATGTAAGCGGAGCGCCTTTACAAACTCCTTGGGATTCGTGAAGCAAGCGAAGTGTCCTCCGTTGAGAGGAATCATCGCTTTGGCAGGCGCGCGAATCTCATTCTCATATTTTTGAGCTTCAGCGAAAGAGGCGACATGGTCATTGATCCCTTGAATCACAAAAATCGGCACGGAAAAATCGATTCCCAAGGTTCTAGCGTCAAACGAGAATACGATGGGCATTATCTTAGGTACGGAAAACTCTCCCCCCGCGACCCAATCCGCCGCATCTCCTTTAGCAGATCCATCGGTAGGAATAATTGATTGCTGCATTTTGAGGTATTGAAGGTCACTCGCTGTCATCCGATATTTGGCGCTTGCGCTGAGCCGCCGCATGTCGTCGAATCGCATCGAGGCCGCTTGGTCGAGCGCTTTTAGTGTTGCTTCATCATGCGACGAGGAGGCTTCGTGTCTAGCCCACGCTTCCGCATCCTCAAGCGATTGCTTCCAACTCACCGGCAAGCCGGTTGCAACATATGCGCAGAACAAATCCGGGCGGCGCTTTACCACATAGAGTCCCAATATCGCGCCCCAGGAGTGACCCACAAGAATGATTTTCCTCTTGCCGAGCCTGCGAGAGGCGTATTCCGCAACTTCTATTGCATCGGACGTCAATCGATCCAGTGCAGCGGCTGGCGTGTCCATGCCCGGAGTTGCGGGGCCATTCTTTCCATATGTTTTTCCGCTACCTCGCTGGTCCCAGTTAACAACCGTGAAGTCCTTCTCCCAAGGGACGAACTGCTGAAGGAATGGCGATTGAGCATTTGCCGGTCCGCCATGGAGAAACAGGATTACCGGATTGTTCCGGTGTTCCCCGCGAATCGAGATGAATTGCTCAATGCCGCCGATCTGGACGTATTGGGATTCGTCTACCTCGCGTGGTGTAGTGACCTTAGGGTCCCGCTCATTCGGGGCCGTATTCATGGCAGCCGGCGTAGGATTGTTAGAACTCTGCGCGGCTACTCCTACCGCATTAAAGGCTCCAAGAACAAATGCAAGCAAATAAATTATCCAGTGCGACCTCACGGTCAAACCCTCCTATTTTCCAATGGTGTTTCATCATGAGCTCGTTGCAGAAAAGCGTCTCCCCAGCCCTCCGGGCCTTCCATCTCCCCCCTGCGAGCAGTTCTCCCGTAGGTACGTAATTCTTGAAGAGAATGTTCCATCGACGAGAGGCAAAGTAAATCATACCCCTTGACTATCTACAATAACTGTTGTAGATAATCATGGTATGGGTAAACCTAGTGATCTCGTCCAGGGCACGCTCGACTCTCTCATTCTAAAAACGCTCTCGCTGAATCCCATGCACGGATGGGCGATCGCCAAGCGCATTCAGCAGCTTTCCAGCGAAGTGCTGCAGGTGCAGCAGGGTTCGCTCTACCCGGCGCTGCATAGGCTGGAGCAGCAAGGATGGATCCGGGGCAAATGGACGGAGAGCGAGAGCGGGCGCAAGGTCAAGTTTTATTCGCTGACCGCTGCCGGCCGCAAACAATTGGAAGCCGAAAGAGCAAACTGGAACCGGCTTTCCGCGGCAATCAACCTGATCATGAATGAGGCGTAATGGAACCGCTGCGAATTATTTGCCGTATTAAGCCTCGGAAGATTCAATGCCGAGGTTGAAAGTGTCGAAGTTTAAAAGTGTCGAAGATTAAAAGTATCGCAGGGTTGAAAGCGACGGCTGACGGCCGGGGGGGACGCAAATGCGCTGGCTCGATCAATTGTGGATGCAGGTTCGAATGCTTTTGTGGCGCGGAAATGCTGATGCCGAACTCGATGAAGAGCTGCGCTTTCACATCGAGCAACAGATCGCCGAAAACCGGGCCGCTGGCATGGACGCGGAAGAAGCTCGCTATGCAGCTTTGCGTGCATTTGGCAATCCTGCGTCGCTGCGCGACACGACCCGCGCCACATGGAACTGGGCCAGGCTGGAACAGTTCGCGCACGACCTTCGCATCGGCGCCCGCACTCTGACCCGGACTCCGGGATTCGCCGTCATTGCAATTCTCATCACCGCGCTCGGCATTGGCGCGTGCGTGACTTTGTTCACGGTCGTGCGTGGTGTGCTGCTCAAGCCGCTGCCGTTCAAGGACCCCGACCGGCTGCTCATGCTATATGAGCACAGCACACCCACCGCGGGTGGCGGAGATTTCCCCTACAGCGTTGTTGCCGGTGGCGTTTACGATGCATGGAATAAGGAAAATACAACCTTCAGCAGCATGGCCCTTATTGGAGGAAACCAAGTAGGCCTCTCGGCATCAGGCGGCCAGCTGCCGGAGAGACTTAATAGCGCAAATGTCTCCTGGAATCTGTTCCCGACTCTCGGCGTCAATCCGGCATTGGGACGTGGCTTTACCTCTGCCGACGATAGCCCGACAGCAAATGGCACGGCGGTGTTGAGTTGGAGTCTATGGAAACGCCGCTTTGGCGGCGATCCGAGCATCCTGAACCGCACCATCTATCTTGATGCCAAGCCTTACGCGGTGATCGGCATCATGCCAGCGTGGTTTGCGTTCCCATTCTCCAACACGCAGGTTTGGACGCCTGTCTATCACGAGGTGCCGGAATCTATCATGTCCCATCTCGATTTCCATCGTTTTCGCGTGGTAGGTCGGTTGAAGCCCGGAGTAACCGCGGCGAAAGCCGTCGCAAACCTGAGCACGATTTCGTCACGGCTGCACAATTCTCAACTAAACAATCCGTTCATCAGCGCCGCAGCGATCAGCCGTCCACTGCTTGAACACATGGTGGGCGAAGTTAAGCGTCCGCTCTATGTGATGCTCGCTGCGACGGCTTGCCTGCTGCTCATCGCTTGTCTCAACGTCGCCAATCTTCTGGTAGCGCGTTCCGCGGCACGCCGCAAAGAACTCGCAATCCGTACTGCGCTCGGTGGTGGCCGCATGCGGCTGCTGCGCGAACACCTCATGGAAAGTTTGGTGCTCCAGGCAGCCGGCGGCGGCGCTGGTCTGTTGCTTGCCTATGTCGCCATCAACTGGCTCGTCCATACCCGCAACGATATCGCCCGGGTCAACGCCATCCACATGGATGGCGTGGTTGCGGCCTTTACTGTCGGCGTCATCGTTCTCTGCGCATTATTTTCCGGCCTGATTTCAGCGCTCAACACCGACGACAAGCAAATGCTCCGCACATTGCATGAGTCTTCGCGGGGAAATAGCGCCGGGGGCACACGCGCCCGTTTGCGTAAGATGCTGCTCGCTGTCGAAGTTGGACTCACGGTTATGTTGCTGATGGGCGCAAGCCTGTTAGTAAAAAGCTATCAGCGGCTCCGTTCTACGGACATGGGATGCATTACCGATAATGTGCTCACCATGCGGATCAATCTACCTACATCTCTCTACAAAACGCCGGGACCGGCTCCGATGAACTTTTTTGACACCTTGCTACAGCGAGTGCGGGCGCTGCCGGCAGTGCAAGCCGCAGGATTTGTCACCACAGCTCCGGGACAGGGATACATGGGTGACATGGGGTTCACCATCAAGGAACATCCCCCTCAACGTGAGGGCGAGGGCACAGTAGCGATCAATCGCTCGGCTGATCCAGGATACTTCGCCGTCATGGGCATTCCGATTTTGCGCGGGCACACCTTTGACGACAACCAGAGACTCGATCATGCCAATGAAACCATCATCAGCGAATCATTTGCCAGGAAATTTTTCCCGGGCGAGGACCCTATTGGCAAGCACCTGCTCGTGATGGGAGACAAATTATACGTAATCGTTGGCGTAGTGGGCGACACCCGTTACGTTATCGGCGAGGCACCCAAACCCATCGACTATTTTCCTCTTTACGCTGGCGACGTGAACCGTGGCACGTTGGTTGTCCGTTCCAATCACAACGTGGAGCAACTAGCTGTGCCCGTACAGCGGGTCATTCAGAGCATGGACCGTGACCTGCCGGTGGCCGACGTGCTTACGATGGACCAACTGCTCGGCAAGTCCACGCTTGATCAGAGCTTCAACGCCGCGCTGATTAGCGCGTTCGCAGTACTCTCTCTTTTGCTCGCCGCTGCGGGACTTTTCGGAGTGCTCTCTTACATGCTGGCACAGCGCGCGGGCGAAATCGGCATTCGCATCGCGCTCGGCGCGCAACGGGAGCAGGTGCTGCGGCTGATGCTCGCCGATGGCTTGCGCCCGGCTGTAATGGGACTTCTGCTGGGTCTCGCAGCCAGTGCCGCCACGACGCAATTCATCAAGGCCATGCTCTATGAAACGCAGCCGCTCGATCCGGAAGCTTTCGCCGTTGTCGCAATATTGCTGATCGCCTCCTCCGCCCTGGCCTGCATCGTTCCGGCATGGCGCGCCTCCCGCCTCGAACCTATGCGGGTCTTAAGGATGGAATAACATGTGCTGCGCGTTTCTCCATTCGACGATGGCCCGCGCCTCCGCCTGTTCCGCACAATCTATATCTTCCCTGAATTGCAGAAATATGCCATGGGGACTTATAGCCAATCCGCATTATCGTGAACGGCGGCCACATGACTCTTATGGGCGCGGTAAATAGCGAGATGGACAAAGAACTTCGGCGGCATCCGCGCTAAAAGCGTCCCGGGAAGCTTCTCGGTGGATCACCAGTTGCGCGTTGTGAAGGGCTGATGATCGGAAATTAGCGGAGTGCTCCGGTTCTTGCGGGCGCAAACTGCAAGTATCGGGGCATTCGCCATTTTTGAAATTAAGCGATAAATTCTTCGCCGTTCGCAAAATGGTGAGTTGCATCGAATTCAATGAGGCCCCGCAACTGAATATTTAGTAACGCTCACGGGTTTGCGGCCTAACACGCACAATCTAAGGACTTGCGCTATTTTACAAAAATGAAACAAAACTCTTTCTCTTCGGTACTTTTGTTTGCGGACTTATCATGCCTGCGGCAAAGGAGGTTATGTCTCAGATGACCAGAAACAGAATAGTTGTATTGCTCACAATTCTACTGTCCTGCTCGTACCTGTTAGGGCAAACTAACGAACACAATCTGGTGCCAAACGGCACCATAGATGGTTCCGTCCACCCGGAGCTTGTTCCGGACGACATGGCTTGGCATTTATTTATGAGGGCCACAGCGGAAAGCATCACTCCAACTAAAGAGGAGGTTAGGCGGCAGCATTCCAAACTTCGCGCTATCGGCCTTTCTCCCAGCGACGAAGCAATCCTCGTTAAAAAGCTCGGGGAATTCCATCATAATGTCAAGATGTATGACGAGGGACTTGCCGATAGTGTTCGCAGAAACCTTCCGACAACCGCGGCGTCCTGGGCCACGTCGCGGAGACAGTTCTACGCTGCCAAACGAGCCGAGATCGAATCTTCACTTAGTACGGAGGGAGCCAAGACGCTCCGTGCTCATATACAAAGATTCAAGGCTTCGATAAAGCTGTATCCCGTTCCCGACATGAGCGGCATGTCTCATTGAAACTTAAAACAAGGAAAGGATAAGGATTCTATATGAAAAGGTCTCTAAGATTTCTCAGCCTTGGGATCGTGGCGCTTCTCTGCTCTGTGCCATTGTTCGCCCAATACGTCGGAATCGCTACCGGCTATTCGGGAGATGGTCAAACGTTCGACTCGTATATCGTGACCGATGCGTCCGAGCCATATACTTATTGCCGCTATAACGGTAACTACACTTCAACTTGCAATACCATCTATCACACTGCAACTATGAGCATTAAGCTGACAGATCAGATTACAGGCAGTGTGCTCGCACAGAATACTTCAACTGTGACTGGGGCCGTTGGTAGACTGGATGTATCAACGCCGATGGTCGCTGGGCCTGGCCCATTGGATCCTATCGGCGCTGAGACGAACGTTGTTTCTTCATGTCCGGCGTGTGGTGGTTGCACATTCCTAAACGCATCCACTGAAGAGTACATCGAGTTCGCGTACACTCAATTCAAAACAATCGGCCTGATGCCTTCCGGTTGTGCGCCACCAGATATATATGGAATTATTTACTGTGAATATGCGGTCGTCAGCCACTGTACGCCAGATACTACCCCACCAGACTGGAACGGCCCGACTGAAGACGGCATTAAAAATTACCCCGATCCTCCCCCCTATTGGAATTCGTGGACATTTTGCGCGAGACCATCAACGCTAGTAGATTACACATGCAACTTGCCACTTATGGTGCCAACCAATATAACGCTGCAAGACTGGAAGGATGAACCATTCGCGGTATGCTCGAAGCATTAAAGCGAGGTATTTACCATGAACACTATTTGGAGAAATGTAAAGGCAATCCTTTCCGGGATCGCCTTCGCTTTCATCGCCTTGCTGATCTATGCCGTTTCGCATAACGCTATGCACCGTCCGCACCAAGCAGTCGAAGCGACTGGTATATGGACAGTATATTCGCCGTGGTTCTGGCTCTTTGTCTGTAGCGGGTTCGCGCTGGGCGTCTATTCGGTGCTGAAAGCAAAGGCTCCAGCGATGAGAATAGTGAAGACAGTATTTTTCAGTCTCGTCTTTGCCATTGTTGGGTTTGTGGTATATATCGCGTCGCAGATCAACTATGGCCATGACCCTGGCCATGCCGTTGCAACCCTAGTATGGAGACCGCATTCGCCCTGGTTGTGGTTCTCTGTGATCCTTGGATGTATTTTTGGCGCGTGGTTGGGATTGAGGAAGAACGCAGCAGCTAGCTAATAATGTAAAAATCTCACTTCGGGTCAGTGGGGTCTATTTAGCTAAGAAAAAGGATGCATAAAACGAAAAACTAATTCGGCCCCGGAGAATCCGAACCCGGGCCGGGGCGGATTGGAAAGGGTGCGTTCCGTATCGCTGCCATAGAAATCTTTGACGCAACCACGCCACCGAAGGTCTGTACTAAAACTCCCCTAAAAAGGGGGACAGTTTAATGTGGTTTTTGTCGTGCTAAAAGTGGAGAACTAAAATGATGACCCTTTGGGCGACGATCCGGGCTGCAGCGGTTGGGATGCTTTTAAGTATGGCTGGAATGTTTCTGTACTCACTCATCTTTGCTCGGGTACTATTTGTTGGATTTGAGCCTGGCCGCGCTGTCGGGTATTCGCTATTAAAGAGCGAGACAGTTGATTCGCCAATGTTCTGGGTGTTTGTTATCGGCGGATTTGTGCTCGGCATTTATTTAGCAAGAAAAAGGCTGCCTGATTCGCCCCTCGAATTTTAAGTCTGGGGCATTCCCGCTCTTCTTGCGACCGTTCCTTGCCCCACCTCATCTAAGTGGTTGGAACGGCGCGACTCCCGGCAGGCACTAGAGACAGCCAGCCGCCTTTGCTATAATTTTAGCAGTTCCAACTAAGGAGACATCATGGCAACGACTACAG
>JAICKN010000287.1 GCA_025927855.1 Terriglobales bacterium | reverse complement strand
GAGGAAGAAGGAGAACAGATTCCTGAGAAGAACTCCCAGAGCGCTTCCGCAAGTGGTAACTCCAGTTAAATTACTGCAACGCTGCTTCAGCTCCCAAATCCACATAATGTTCCACGTGGAACACTGTTGAAATCGCAACCTATTGAGTTTGCGCAACTTAGTGAGCATGGCAGTTTTTGCCAGCGACAAAAATTTGTACCAAGCAGAGTTGACAATGCGTGATTGAGTTTACTGACAGAGTTTTTTGATGGGCGGTAAAATCACTCTGCTCCTACGAGCTTGTTCCATTCAGCTTTACGCTGAAATGATTTGCGAGTAGATGCTCCGCACCTCGGCCGAAGCTTTGAGCAACTCTTTTTCCAGTCCTTCGGAAAAATTGTGGGCAAGGATTTTCGAGGCCAGCGAACTGGTGACTTCGCGCGCGTGCTCGACGCCGGGAAGCCAGCGGAGGGCGCGTCCGGAAACAAGTCTTATGAGGTGCTCGACGGTGCGGAACAATTCCATGGCATGATCCAGGGCGGCGGCATCGGCTTTTTTCAGCACGTTATGCCCAGCGCACCGCCAAATGCGATCGCGCATGGTGCCGTGGGTTTCGCGGATGCGATGCTTCACCATAAGGAATCCGGTGAGGAAGTCAACGTCGTAAGTCCCTCCTGGCGAAGTCTTAAGGTTCTTCGACGAACCATCCGATGACTCCAATTTCCTTCGCATCTCATACACGGAAGATAAGAAATCATCCGAAGCAGCGAAGCGCTCGAACAGGCTGCGTGCAGCGCCCAGCGCGCTGTCCGCCACTTTGCGCGATCCCGCAATGAAGCGCAATTTGGTATACATCAACGCTTCCCAGGGCTGGGCTTCTTTTGAAAAATAACTGGTGAGTTGCGAGGGAGTCATCAGTAATTCTCCTTCGCCGCCGCGGGGACGCAGGCGCGCATCCACGGGAAAAACCATGCCATCCCGTGTATAGGCAGAAAGGGTTTGGATTATTCCTTCGACGGATGGAGAAAGAGCGGCGGTGTCCATTCCCTCTTCGCAGACGAAGATCAGGTCCGCATCCGAAAGCACATCAAATTCCCCGCTGCCCAGGCGACCCAATGCGAGCACGGCCAAGCCCGCGGGAGAACCAGCCACACCGAAGGCGGCGGCAATCGCATCCTCCGCCGCGGCAGAAGTAGCGGCCAAAGATTCGTAAATATTGCGCGAGCCGGCAATGTCCTTTGCGCCCAACGTCAAGGCGCGGTGGCGGTAGTGACGGCGCAGAAGCGACACCTTCTCGGCGTGCGATAAAGATGACGTGGCGAGATAGGCGAAGACCGGGTCGCTGGCGGCGCGGTCCTGCGCGAGCTCGCCGCTGAACAAATATCCGCTGCCGCGGCGGGGCGGGTGTTCGGTTAGCCCGGCCAGCGCGCTGATTTCCTCGGGATGGCGGACCAAAATATCGCTTAAGAAGGCGCTGGTTTCGAATAAGGGCAGAGCGCGCGCGACCACATCCGGATGGCCCAGGACTGCGGCATAACGCTCGGAACTGGTGAAGGCAGAACTAAAAAACCGAAAGAGATTTTTTCTTCCAGCAGGGCCCAGTTCAGGGCTCTTGGCAATTTGGTGCAGCGCGGGCGAGTCATTGCTCAAACGCTCCAGCATCTGTTGGTTGGAAAATCCGATGGAGGCAGAATCAGCCGCGTTGCTCAACGCGAATGAAGTTTCGCCGGCCTGCAAATGGCCCCGCGCACTTTGCTGATAAATGATGCGCTGCTGAATTTCTTCGACAGCCTCCATGTGGCGCTGGACAATTTCTATGAGATCAACTCCCTGGTCCATGCCGGGGGCGTATCCCTCCATGGCCCGCTGAAGAATTTCGAACTTGGGCCCCTGCTTTACCAGACGGTGAGTTTGCAGGCCGTTGCGGAGCTGCAAGCGGTGCTCGAGATGGCGGAGAAATTCATACGCCGAGGTCAGGTCATGGAATTCGCGGCCGCTGATGTGGCGTTTGTCATGCAATTTCTGCAATGAGAAGAGCGTGCCATGCGAACGCAGCCAAGGCTCGACGCCTCCATAGACACGCTGCAAACATTGGACCAAGAATTCAATATCGCGAATGCCGCCGGCGTCGAGCTTTACGTCAATGCTGTTTTCGTTCTCCGGCTCTGCCAGCATTTGCTGGCGGCGGCGCAGGTGCATTTTTTCCAGAGAGTCGAGTGCGGTTTTGATGGCAGCGAAATTCAGACGCGTAGAAGCCAAATCCGGCCGCGGATTTTCCTCTGCCACCGCTTCGACCGCAGTTTCTCCGGAGATTGTCTCGCAGCCGTACACATATGGCTGGACATTGCGAATGAATTCACGCGCCAGCGCCTCATCGCCCGCGGAGTGCCGTATCTTAATCAGGGCCTGGCGCTCCCAGTCACGCGCTCTTGAGGCGTAATAGCGCAACGCATGAGAAAGGCTCACGGCCATTTCGCCTTCATTGCCCTGCGGTCGGAGGCGTAAATCAATACGGAAGACCGGCCCTTCGCGGGTCGCGCAGGAAAGCAGGCTCGTAATCTCTTGCGCCAGACGGACAAAATACTCGTGATTGGAAATAGTGGCTGCGGGGCTCTCTTCTCCGTCGCCAAAGATGTACATCAGGTCTATGTCTGAGCTGTAATTCAGCTCGTTGCCGCCCAGCTTTCCCAATGAGATGACGGTAAAAGGCGTTTCCACCAGACGCCCGTTGCGGTCAAGATGCTGCGGCTGACCGTAACGCTGCGTCAAACGATTTTGAGTTTCGCGCAGGGCTTCCTCGATTAAAACGTCGGAAAGCGCGGAAATTTCTGCGGTCGTTTCCGAGAGTGGCGCAAGCTTCAATACATCCCGCAGCATAATGCGGACATATTCGCGGCGCTTAAAGCGCGCGAGCAGGAGCGATATGTCGCGCTCCTGCGAGCGTGACCGGAAACGAGCAAGCATTTCGCGGAAATCATCGCGCGCAAAACTGCGGTCAAGATTTTTTTCGCGCAGGAACGCGGGAAAGAGATCGGTATTTTGGATGAGCGTTTCGCCGAGAAAGCGGCTGTGGCCGAAAACAACGAGGGCATAATGGGCAAGAAAACTATGGCGGTCGAATAGGGTTTTTATTTCGGGCGATTGGCCGATGAGTCGTTCCAAAAAAATAAGCGATGAATCCGGATCGGGAGATTCGCGCAACAAAGCTGGTAGCGATGTGGCCAGCGCAGGCGAAAGTTGCGCGCTGATGCGGGCGAGCAGCGCATTCGCATGGTCCGTGTCACGAAAATCAATTTTGGTCATGACATCGCCTGTGGAGGAACGCGGGGCTTCGGGCCTTTTCGTTGCGCGGCCGGATACAAATTGGCAATCGCTGCCAGACAAGACAGTCGCAAAAAATCAGCATAGCACGGCAATTTATGGGAAAGAGGATGGTCCGTGGCCGAGCCTCGCTTTCAATCCGTGCGGAAATTGAACTACTCCCAGCGTTTGGTGCCAAACGTCTTCCGCACACCGAAGGTGCAATACCGTCCCCAGGGGCCATTCGGGCCG
>JAICKN010000170.1 GCA_025927855.1 Terriglobales bacterium | reverse complement strand
CGGTGCGCTTCCGTGTCTTTCTCGAACTTTACGTCATAACTGGCAATTTTCGGGGAGCCTTTGGGCAGCCGCGAAAGGTCAAGCTCCACCAGGGGCAGGGCCTCGGCATTTTCATAGCTGCCTAAAATTGCAGCGTAAATTTCCCGGCCCTCGATGTATTCCTCAATCAGCGCAGGAGAATCAAATTCCTTCTGGATGTATTCCACGCGCTCCATCAATTCCTTGATATTGGTAACCACGGCCTCCGCATCAATTCCGATGGAGCCGTCCTCCCATATGGGCTTCACAATGAGAGGGAAGGAAATATCGTGTGCGTGATCAATGTGCCCGCGGTAGGAGGTCGCGAAATATGGGGTCTTGATGCCATGAAAAGCGAACATCTTTTTCGCGATGGCTTTGTCCTGCGCCAGAAAATGCGCATGCGGCCCCGCGCCAGTGTAGGGCAGCTTCAGCAAATCAAGATAAGCGGCGACGTTCATTTCTTTGGTATCGTCGCCGGCGAAGGATTCCGTGAGATTGAAGACTAAATCAGCTCCGCAAGTTTCAAGACCATGCAACGATTCCATGCTGCCATCCAGCACGTGGTAAAAAGGCTTGTGGCCCAGCTCCTGCAATGACTCAAAAATTTCTTCCCGGTCTTCTTTCTCGCGCTTTTCTTCCTGGCGCTTTTCTTTTTTCGACCGCCGCGAAGTTCCATTGCGGGCCTCGGCTTCCTGCGCAGCGAGCGCCTCAGCTTCGGCGTCGTCTCCCCAGCGGTCATACAGCACGGCGATTTTTAGTTTCGCCCCAATCATGCTTTCTCCGGCCTTAGTCCTCTTGCTTCTATTATTCCCTTATTGTCTTAAATTTCGTAGTTCTCTTATTTTTCTCTTTGCCTGCCATTTGCCGCAATGTTAAGGCTGAACGAACTTTTCTCGCGCCAAAAAGTTCACGGCCAACGCCGTGGCGTATACCGTGAGATCGGTCAGATGTTCCGGTTCGCGGTCTGTGTCGGCAAACAAACCCAATTCGCCAATCCGCTTTTCAATCAGATCAATCAACCTTTTGATCAGCGGACGCTGCACGCCTGTCCAATAAGCGACTTTGTCCACTACGGCTTTTCGATGCCCATTGAGCAAAGCCTGCGCAGGTTTCGCGGTTTTACGCCTCTTCGAAGCATTAAAAATATTTCGCAGGTCTGTGTCCAATGCCACATCCACCAGCGGAATGTCCTCGCTGGTGCGGCGGTAAAAATCGCCCACCGTCATCTCCATTTCGTCCACTGTAATGTCCGGGTGGCCGCGACGCCGTGGCGGGTCTACGTTGCCCAGCTCTCTGCCGATGCGCTCCATGTAACGCAGCTTGGCCATCGCCCCCCAGCCTCGATATTTCTTGCGCCAGGCTGAACGCGGCGTAAGCCACACCGCAAACGTTTCCGCGAAATCCTCGTCCGGATGTTTCTGCGCATACCATCCCGCCATGTGCCGCACAAAATCCTTGGAGAACGGTCGCGGGCGGTAGTGGTCGTGATAGGGCCGGCGGAACGAGCCAAATAACTGCTTCCACTCCGGCGTGCGGTGCAGTTTGTAGGCATAGTTGAATGCGTGTCCAGCCTCATGGCGCAGATACATCATGGTCTCGCGAGCATCTTCCAAATCGTTGTATTGCCGCTCAATCTGTCCCAAGTCCGGCCTTGCCAAATAAAACGGAATTCCAATGATTGGCTCGCCCGAAGGGCAGCCCCATTCGTCGGTCAAATAGCATTGCGGACGGAACCTCGCCAGCTTTTTCGACTCCAGCTCGGCATATAAGCGTTGCACAAATCGTTCCAGCGGCGAACCTTCAATCTTGAGTCCCAACTCTCGGATGGGAGTTTCAAGAAGCGGTTTTTCTTGCGGCGGTTTGACTGTCTCATCCACAGATCGTTCAGAATGCTGATCGTTCAGAATTTAAGATTCGTTTTTTCTGACTCAGGCCCGGAAAATTCTCAAGGCCTCGCGCCTGCAATATTGGGAGGAGATTATTCTACGCAGTCGTGCAGCCTAAAGCCTAACAAGGTGGAAATTCCGGCAGAAGATCACGAGAGAACAGGTACCAGTGGGCAATCTGACGATGAAACCGGCACAAAAACCGCAAAACCCGGGAAGAAGTCGGCCGCAAACAGGGAAGAGTTGGGCCAGCAATGATTTAGCGGGACTTCGCTCGATCATCCCGAAGCCGCTGGAACCGTCGTTTCACGGCTCCAGCGGTTTCGGCGCCCTGCCCTCCCCCGAAAGAAGAGCGCCCGGGATCTCAGCCTCAGGAATTACGCAGGTTCGCGTAACTCACACTTCAGGCGAAACTTAATACCACTTGACGCTTACTCCAGTTATTTCGCGCGCCAACTATTGTGCGCTGAACTTCGCAAACAAATTCCGCTAAGCGTTTCCCGGCGTTTGAAAGCTGCTTATGAATTTTCGGGCCTTGTCCAGCCGCTTGACTGCTGTTTCAGCGCGAATGCCAAGGATCGCGGCAGCCTCGCTGGGATGGTTCCCCTGTACATCGCACAGCACCAGCACCTCCCAGTAACGTGTGGGGAGCTGTATGGCCTGCATGATTGTGCGCTGGAAGGCCAGGTGGCTGTCACGAGGATGTGCTTTTACATTTTTAATGTCTTCATTCGCCGCCATCGTCCATTGCGCTGTTCCGCTCATTTCGCAGGGATAGTGTTCCAGGTTGGGACTTCGTTTCACGGAAACTACAGAATTTTTGGTGGCTCGCAAAGCTATTGATTCTTTGGGCTTGAGTCCCGCCAGCTTCTTTCGAAAACCCATAACGGGAAAGTGCAGGCAGTGTAGAATGTTCCCACTTCCAATCGCCAGAGGCTGGCGCTTTGCAATTTGAATCGTTTGACCGCGAATACCTAACCCGTTTGCGCGAAGGGGACTTCCGTACACAGGACCACTTTGTCTCCTACTTCAGTGAATTAATTCACATGAAGCTGCGCGGCCGCGTGCGCTCCCAACAGGCGGTTGAAGACATCCGGCAAGAGACTTTTACTCGTGTTTTGTTGGCTTTGCGCCGTGAAGATGGAATCCGTGAACCGGAACGCCTCGGTTCGTACGTAAATTCCGTTTGCAACAATGTTTTGCTGGAACATTACCGCTCCGGTTCAGATAATGCCGCGATCGAAGAGACCGAAGAAAATGCGCTGCCTTCGCGCCCGGCGGAAGTATTAAATGGCTTGATTTTCAAACAGATGAGCGATTCTGTGCGCGGCATTCTGGAGCAATTGCCGGAGCGGGACCGCCGCTTGTTGCGCGAATTATTTTTTGAAGAACGCGATAAAGACGAGATTTGTCGTGATTTTGGCGTGGACAGGGACTATTTGCGGGTCTTGCTGCACCGTGCTAAATCATCCTTCAAATCGTTATATGTGAAGCAGTTGCCGTCCGAGAGAAAGATGGCCGGCAAAGCTTCTCCGGCAGCAAAGAGCTAGTGGAGCAGTTGAGTTGAATAAGTGAGCAGTTGCGTTGAGTAATATGTTACGTTCCTGCGCGAATGAAACGATTGTGGGGCTGGCATCACTAAGTAAATGAACACGAATATGAGGCGAGCATGAACCACGACGAGGCCAAGCGGATGATGGCAAGCGAACGGTATCTGCTCGACGAGCTTGCTTCTGCCGAGCGCGAACAATTTGAAGAACATATCTTCAGCTGCCGGGAATGCGCGCTGGATCTCCGCGCGGGCGCGGCCTTCATTGATCAGAGCAGAATGATTTTGGGCGAACGTGAAGCTTCCCCTGCTACGGCGAAGGTTGTTGCTGAGGCGGGGCCAAGCTGGTGGGCCGCGTGGCTGCGTCCCGCGATTGCATTCCCTGTTATGGCCATCTTGCTCGCAGCTGTGGTCTACCAGGCCGGCTATGAACTTCCGGGTTTGCGCAGGGAAGCGGCTGCGCGAAAAACACCTGCGCTTCTGGCTTCGGCTTCCCTGATGAATGCAAATACCCGCGGCGGCGAAGTTCCCGAGGTCAAAATCCAGCAGGGCAAGCCATTTCTGCTATTCGTGGATGTGCCCGAGGAAAATAATCAATACGCTTCATTTGTGGCCGAATTCTATGGCCCTTCGCAGAATTTGCTTTGGTCGCTTCCTATCTCTTCCGATTCCGCAAAGAACACGCTGTCTTTGCGGGTGCCTCCAGTGCACGGCTCCGGCCCATACATGCTGGAAATTCGCGGCGTAAATGCCAATGGGCAGAAAGGGCCGGAGATCGCGCGTTATCCATTTGAGTTAGAAACCCAGTCCAGATAAAATCCAAACTTCACCGATCCAGCCGGAATCTTAGCGCTACCGAACTATGTGACTCGCAAATTCAAATTTGCGAGGGAAGGACAGGAAGTGATGAACGACACCACCAGCCGCATGCACTATTACCATGCCGATGCCTACGCCTTCAGTGGTTCGCTGCAGAACCCCTTTGAAAAGATTATTCCCGTGCAGGCGCCGCTCACCTTGCCGGTGACCGGCGGATATGCTGCGGCGCGCGTGGAAAACTTCCGCTTTGAAGAAATTGTTTCTTTCAAGTCGGCCTATACGCAGGTAGCGGGCGCTCCCAGCAAAAAGCCGAACAAAAACGGAGCCGCAGACACACTGGCCACCGCAGCCATTGAAGGCCTGAATGTGCGCGACATCCTGACCGTGGACCGCGTGGTGGCGCAAATTTCTACCGAACATCCGGCCGCGGGCGGGCCGCCGAAGGTTTCATTTCTGGGAACGCGGTTTGAAAATCTCAGAATCAATGGCAGACTGGTGAGTCCTGATCTTGACCTGGAGCTCTGCGCGCAGGAGGAGGGAAGACCTGCGAAGTCGTGCATCAACAATCCGGCATTTTTGGAAAAAGTTGGCAAGCGGCACGACGAAAACAATCCATCAGTCCTATGCTCGCTGATCAAAGAAGTCGCAGGAAAACCGGGCAACGTAATCCACTTGCCCAGCTTTGGCAAAATCTATTTGGCCGAGCTGATCGTGGACCACAACTCCTACCAGTTGACCATGCTGCGTCTGGAGCTCGGCTGCGCGATTCAGGGGCCCATGGGTGGGCCGGGAATCAAAGTAAATGGGAAAGGCGGAGGAGGATAGAGTTTAGTTTATTTCTTTTGTTTGCGATCTGCACGGGTTGTTCTTCTCATGATCCGGTGAACGAATACAAAACTGCGCAGCAGCATTTCGTGCACGGGAATTTACTTCTTGCCCAAAAAGAATCTGAAGAGGGGTATGCATATTACTCTAAAAAGAACTTTGAATGGGCATGGAAATTTCGTTTGCTGCACGCGAGAATTCTTGATTGGCGGGGCATGAATGAAGGTGTTCTTGCCGATCTCGATATTCAACTTCCTGAAAATAGTCTACTGGAAATTCAAAGAGAACAGCTCCAAGGGCTCTCATACGCCCACCTTCATCGGTTTTCTGAAGCAAAAGACAAATTAGAAACAGTAGCTCGGCATTGCACATCTTCTAAGTGTTCTCTTATGGGCGAAATATTTGCTGCGCAAGGTTTCCTGCAATTGGAAGAAGGCAATTATCTTCAAGCCCAAAACTTTTTCAAACAGGCTCTTGATGTGTCGCAGCAAAACAACAATAGCTTCTTAAAAGCAATGGCTCTTCTCGAACTGAGTAACGCGGCTCTTTTACAAAACCATTTCGACGAGTGCATCGATTGGGCTGACCTGGCAAAGGATATCGCTTTCAACAATGATGACAACTTGATAGTAGAAACGGCGGAAGGCAATTTAGGGTGGGCCTACTATGAACTCGGCGACCAAGAAAGAGCATCACGGTTTTTGCAACAAGCGACAGAACGTGCGCGGAAATCGGGGGCTAGCAGTGACGAAGTTGCATGGTTAACGGCCACCGGCTATATAGACCTTGATGAGGATAGATCTGCCGAAGCTAAGGCATTCTATGAGCAAGCTTTAAATATCGCCCGCAACATCAACAGCAAAGAAGACATTTACAATGCTCTGCTTTCTCTCGCCTTCGTCACAGTACAAACCGGACAGCTTAATCAGGCCAAGAACTACAGTGATGAAGCCATCAACATGGCGCGCGCTGATGGAAACCGCACGGATGAACTTTATGCTTTGCTAGCGCAGGGCCAAGTCGCTGCCCGAACGCATAATCTTCCACAGGCAGAACAGACGTTCCAGGAGATTGCCGCCGATCCGAAAGTGGATCTTTCTCTCCGCTGGGAAGCGCAACATGAGATAGCGAGCTTGTACGAAGAACAGCGCCGCACTGCGGATGCCGATAAGAGCTACCGGGCGGCGCTTGCGACATTTGAAACTGCACGCGACCAGCTTCAGCATGAGGATTCCAAGCTGCCATTCCTGAACAACTCAGCCCAGCTTTACGACGACTATGTGCGTTTTCTGCTCGAGCAGAAAAAAACAGAGGAGGCGCTGCGCGTCGCCGACTTCAGCCGCGCCCAAACTTTAGAAGAGGGCCTGGGGTTGCTGGGCGCACATTCGTCATTCCATCCCGCAGCGTTGAATGCGCACCAGATCGCAGGCCGGCTGCGTTCCACAATCCTGTTTTATTGGCTCGGCGCCAAACAGTCATATTTGTGGGCGGTCACGGAGCACGGCACAAATCTTTTTTCGCTTCCTGCTGAAACGGAAATCAATAACTTGGTGGAACGCTACCGCAAGTCGCTGGCGGGCCCGCGCGATCCGCTGGAGACTGGCGACCCGAGTGGCTCACAGCTTTATGACATGCTGGTTGCTCCCGCGCAAAAAGTTATTTCGGAGAATGCGGCCCGCAATCCCGCACGTCCGGCGCGGGTCGTTATTGTGCCCGATGGAAGCCTGAACAATCTGAATTTTGAAACTCTGATTGCGCCGCAGCCAAAATTTCATTATTGGATTGAAGACGTTACGCTGAGCGATGCTAGCTCCATCCGCATGTTGTCGTCAGCACAATACGCTCAGACGCATGGTAAGTCTGCGAAATTGCTGCTCATTGGCGACCCGGTTGCGCCGAATACCG
>JAICKN010000002.1 GCA_025927855.1 Terriglobales bacterium | reverse complement strand
TCCGGTAACGCCATCGGCCCCTCGCGCAGCTTCTCTCTGCGCCTCTCTACCAATTTTTGAAAAAACGCTTCTAGATTCTGGCGTTAGGCGTGGATTTGCCTAATGGTAACTTCGATTCGTCAAACAGCACACGCCTAGGAACGCGGTCCTGGTTGTGCGAACGCGCACACCGGTTAGGAATCCACCCTGCGTCCTTTCCCCACGCATACATAACTCTTCCCATCCCTGCACTCAAGGCCTCTCTCCAGTATCAAATGTATTGCGCTCACGTCATTTTTAGGTATATAGCTAACGGGTCTTTGACTTTGCAGGATGAAGGCGAGGCAAAAAAGGGGGGAGCTCGAATCCTACAGAGCCGGGATATTCGTTCATTTATTTGGAGGCGTCATGAAGAATAAGCACTTCCCCCGGCATTACTTGGTATCGGTTTTATTCGTGATGATTGTCGCTTTGGTTGGCTTCGCCAATGCCCAAACCGCCACAATCAACGTCGGTTCTAACCAACAAGCCATTGATGGTTTCGGATTTTCCACCGCCTGGACGCCCGCCATGAGCAGCGCCCAGGGTAACGTTCTTTTCGGCACTGGCAGCGGGCAGCTCGGTTTCTCGCTGCTTCGCGTGCGCATTGATCCCAACGAGAGTTGGGGCAATGAGCCATCCAACTCGGCAACCGCCCATTCCCACGGGGCAAAAGTGCTGGGCTCATCCTGGACTCCGCCCGCCTCAATGAAGACCAACAACAGCATCATCTGCGGCGATCTGAAGACCAGCTCCTACGCGGCTTATGCCACTCACCTGAGCCATGCCGTCAGCGCGCTCAATCTGGATTTCGTTTCCTTTCAGAATGAACCGGATTGGTGCCCCAACCCGGGATACGAATCGTCGAATCCCACTCCTACGGAAATCCTGAACTGGGTGCTGAATAATGCGCCCTCGGTAGGCAAGCCCATCGTTGTTCCGGAATCGTTGCAGTTCAATGATTCCTACAGCGATCCCATCCTGAACAACAGCACGGCAGCGAGCCACGTGACGTATATTGCCGGTCACTTTTATGGCGGCGGCAACCGTGTGCACCAGAACGCCCTCAACCACGGCAAACATGTTTGGGAAACCGAGCACTACATCAACGGCACTGACATTGGAACAGCCATGACCGTCGCCAAAGAAGTCAGCGATGCCATGAACAACCAGTTCAGCGCCTACTTCTGGTGGTGGATTATGCCCAACGATCCGGCGTCTTTCATCGAAGGCACGACAGTTGATTTGCGCGGCTACGTCCTTGGACAATTCGCCCACTGGGTGCGCCCCGGCAAGGTTCGCTGCAGCGCAACCTATAATCCGCAATCCAATATCTACGTCACCGCTTACCACAATAACGGAATAGTGATCGTAGCTCTCAACACTGGCGGCTCTACGGTCAACCAGACGTTCACCATCCAGAATGCATCTGGAGTGAATTCGTTTACGCCGATTCGAACCAGTTCCAGTCAACACATGGCCCAGTTGAGTCCCGTGACGGTAACGAACAATACCTTCACTTACTCTTTGCCTGCGCAAAGCGTTACCACCTTTGCCCAGTTCCCGTAGTCGTTCTTCCGATAGAGGCTCGAACGAAGTTGGAGGTGGATCTCTTCCGGGATCCACCTCCCGCCTTGGGCAGCTAAATCCTTCCTTTCTCGCTTCACAAACTGTCCCAACTGAGCACGCGCCCGCAACGACGGCCGCAGTCTAGTGCTGCCTGTTCGAGGAACTCGAAGTCAACTATCTCGATGGCGGATTTTCACGCGTGAATGCCACAGGCGCGATCATGGCCTGTCAATCCATCATCAGGTACTCGGGTTAGGTCGCCTGCTTAAGTGCAAACATTTGGCAATCTATTTACATCATGCAGACTGCGCGGTAACAAGCCGAGAATTTCAAAGCTCTACTCTTCCCTGCAAGAGGAACATTCTTGGCCACAGTCGCCGGGTGTGTTTCTTTATAACCAAACAATCCAGGTATTCCTGAGTAGAGGAGTTTCGAATGAAAAAAATCCTATCTATTTTTGTGGTCGCCTTTACATTCACATGCCTTAATAATCTCAACGCAGCGGCGCAGACCGCGTCATGGCGGCAGGTGGTCGGCATCATTACCGCCGGCAATGTTGTCGGTGTGGGATCAGGCGCTGTCAGTGGCGGGTTCCTGCCTTGGACTACCACTTCCGGCAGCGCGAGCGTAAATCTGGAAACAGGGCACATCCACTTTGTTGTTCGCGGATTGGTGTTTGCGGGAGGATCGCCCACCATCACTATCGGGACGCCGCTGCCCGTCACGCAAGTGAAAGCAACCCTGGTTTGCGACGCCAATGGCAGCGCGGGCGCTGGAAATTCAGTCCTGGTCGAGACTCCCTCCGTTCCGCTGAGTTCGACCGGCGACGCGGAATTTAATGGAGATATCGGCCCCTTGCCTTCTGTTTGCTCCAGTGAGCCGGATTTGGCCCTGCTGGTCCGCGCCAGCTCCTTCGGCGGCCCGGTCATCGAGGGCCCGTGGATCGCAAACGGCGCCGTCTTGTCCATGCACCGCGATCACGACGGAGACCGCGACAACGATCACGACAGAGACCACGACCAGGATCGCCACTAAGCTCCCGTCACCGGTTTGGCTTGCATTTCACGAAGCCGGCCGGGGACGCTAAGAAAGGCCGCACTGCTCTTGCAATGTGGCCTTAATTTTTGTCCGGTGATCCATGTGGCTTGTACCCCGCAAAAGTCGCAGTTAACAATCTGCCACACGAATTCACAATCGTTTACTTGCAAAAGGCTGGCTACGGCCTTTTACTAGTTTCGGCTTAGCAATCTCCATCAAGCGCGCACTAATGTGATGATTAAAACCTCGCTCGGACGCCACGTATTCGGTCTTTCCGCCATCGCCTTCGGCATCACCTGCTTCGTCTGGCGTGATTTCGGAGCGCCATGGCGGCAGATCGACGCATTCGGCAACGTTCCGCACCGCGAAGTTTTCGTTTATATCGTCGCCGCAATCGAGATTCTCGGCGGCATCGCGATTCAGTGGCGCAAGACCGCCCGCGCTGGCGCTCTGACGCTGAGCATCATCTATTTCATCTTCGCGCTACTTTGGATTCCCACCATCGTCTCGCATCCGCGAGCCTATTACGGCTATGGTCACTTCTTCGAGCAGTTTTCCGTCGTCTTGGGTCCACTGATTATTTGGGCCACATTGAGCACCAGCAATCTGCGCAGGTCCGCAGCCCTCTCCAGGTTCGCCTATACATTTTTCGGAATCTGCGTCGTCTCATTCGCGCTGGAGCAGCTCTTTTATCTTTCTCCAACGGCAAGTTTCGTTCCCAAGTGGATCCCGCCTGGGCAAATGTTCTGGGCCATAGCCACCACAGTCTTCTTTGCACTCGCGGCCATAGCCTTGCTCTCCGGCATATTCGGACTCCTCGCGGCCAGGCTGGTGACCGCAATGATTATGGGCTTCCAATTACTGATATGGTTGCCCGCACCTTTTTCCGATCCACATAAGCTGATGAACTGGGCCGGCAACGCGGAAAATCTGGCCATCGCCGGAGCTGCATGGATCGTTGCCGACTACCTCGGACAAAATTACTCTGGCGCATTCCGCCGCACGGAACAACATGAGGCTTCGCAAGTGTGCGGCTACTCTGCCTAGAACCCATTGCCAACGGTGCTACAATGCTCGGAGCTTTAAGACCTACTCAATAAACGCAAGGCAAAGGCGCCTTCCGGCTCTTTCCATGACGCCCTCCGTGCGGCAAGGCACGACCGGTTCCAAGAAGGAGGCCTCATGAGAATTCTGCTTTATAACCCCGACAATGGTGTCACTCGCAATTACATGCCTCACCTCTGGATGTTTCTTCTCCAGTCGCTTACTCCATCGGAACACGAGGTCCTTTTGATTGATGGCAATGCCCAACCCATGGACGAGGCCGGCATCGCCCGCTATGTAGTCGAGCAAAAGATAGAACTGGTCGGCATCGGTGCGATGACCAGAATGGTTGCAAAGGCCTATCGCATGGCCGATGCCGTTCGCGCCGTTGGAGTACCTGTTGTGATGGGCGGTCCTCACGTGACAGAAGAATTTAACGAAGCTCTCGGCCGCGATGGTGGCCCGCGCCACGTAGACGCCGTCGCTCTTGGCGAAGCCGACGAAACCTGGCCCATCATCGTGCAGGATGCCGCTCGCGGCGAGCTTAAAGATATTTACGAGCCGGTGGACGAAACCGGAAAGGAGCGCAAGCCCTCACTTAAATCTTATCCTGCCATTCCCTGGAATACGATTGATCTCACTCAGTTCAATCTCATCCCCAAAGCATTCACTCCCTTGCTGAACCGCGTAGGCGAAGGCTGGGGAACATTCCGGATTATTCCCGTCGAATCCGGACGCGGTTGTCCCTACGGCTGCGAATTCTGCACCGTCACCGGATTTTTCGGAGACTCCATCCGCTTTCGCAGCAATGAGAGCGTAGTGAACGAACTGCTCATGCTGAAAGCGCGCGCCCGCAAAGAAAAAGGACAGATCGCCGTCTTCTTCATTGACGACAATTTCGCCATCAATATCAAGCGCACCAAATCCCTGCTGCGGGACATCATCGCCGCCAAAGCCCAGGTGCATTGGGTAGCGCAAATCAGCGCCAACCTTCTGCGCGACGAAGAACTCGTGGACCTCATCGCCGCATCCGGCGGCAAGTGGGTCTTCATCGGCATGGAGTCCATTGATCCCGCCAATCTCAAAGACGTAAATAAGGGATTCAACAAGCCCAGCGAATATGCCGCCGTACTCGACCGCCTGGCGCAACGCAACGTCTACGCCATCACGTCATTTATTTTTGGCATGGATAACGACACCGTCGGCGTAGCCGAACGCACGCTCCAGCAAGTCCGCACATGGCCGCCCGGACTGCCGATCTTCGGATTGCTCACCCCGCTGCCTTCCACTCCTCTTTATAAACGCCTGGAGGCCGCAGGAAGGCTCACCCGCGTCAAGCACTGGAAAGAATTTATTCCTTTCGCCATGGCCCACACGCCATTAAAGATGAGCATCCAGGAGGCGCACGACGAAGTGAAATACGGATGGGAACATGCCTACAGCCCCGCCGCTCTGGCACATGCCGTAGATTCGCTCGAGGACCAGCCATTGGGTTATCGCATCAACATCTTCCTCGCGCGCCTCTGTTTCCGCGGCATCTATTTCCCCATGATGGGAAAACTGGCATGGGTAAAACTAGCCGGCCAGAATTGGCGCACCATCTTCAAGCTGGCCAAAGAGGGCTTTTTCGGCCACCGCCCACTCGGCAAAAATCCTAACGACCTGAAGTCTCATGCGGGAGCACCCGCCTCCTCCATCCCGGGGTAGGTTGGGAAATGTAATAAAACGGAAGGCAGTAACAAGAAACTCGCGCGCAAGTTTAAGGCACCCAAACAAGAAAAGTGAGATCATCGGATGGGAGCACCCCACGATAGCCTGGCACGCCAGTGCGGGTGATAGGCAGTGCTTAAGCAAAGGGGGACAACCTCGGCGGTACTTCGGTAACAGCCCTTCCTTCAAATTAGCTAGTTCTCCGCCCACAACCGGTAAATACTTTTGCGATGAAGCATCTTTCCGCTTTGATGGCACTGCTTTTCTGCGTCTTGATGACCACCGCGAGCGCGCAGAATAATGACAATCGTGTTTTCGACTGGACTCCCGCCAACAGCGAGACTATTCCCATGGAGCCCGCGAGCCTGCATGCGGGCCGCATCTATCGCCCAGCAGCCGGGGGCGGAAACCTGCATGTCGGCATCGAATCGCGGTATCCCGTCACCGTTGCCATGGCGTGGGCCGACGAATGGAGCGCTGCGATGCAACATCCCAATGCGCCCGTGAATTTCAGCTTCATCTGTATACAGGAACATGTCACCAGCACGACTTATGAATGTCATTTGCCCTCCGAACGGCCCATGATCATCACGTTCCGCGACGAGCGCCGGCCAGAAAAGCCAGTCGTCTCCGCCATCGGCGCGATTCTCGGCCCAGGGGCGCGGCAGTTTATTTCGCCCAACGATTTGCATATTCAGTACTACCGCTGGAGTTGTGTGGACAATTGCGTCCAGCCGGAATTCGACTGGCGGCGCATCCTGAACGAAAAATATGAAGTGACGACGGTGCCCAAGGTTTACAGCCTAATGACGCCCGACCACGATGACCAGAAACTCAGCGTGAAGATTAAGTCGCCCATTCCGTTAACGGTCGCGCTGCTGCCGTCGCATCTCGCCGACCAGGTTTACGACAATACCGTCAGCCTCACCGACGCGCTCGACCAGACCGGATGCAAGGAACGCGGCGTGCAGTCCATGACCTTTAATTGCTCCTTCAATGTTGCCAACGGCACACAAACCCTCTTCATCCGGCCAGATATCAACTTCTCCGGACACAAGAAGGCCAGTGTCGAGGTCAACACGGTGAAATGCGTAGACCACTGCGATTTGCTGGTTCCGCAGAATCCGTAGCAAGACATCTCTGGCCTGGAATCTCGCAGCCGGAATCCTCGAGTCCGCACCAGGCCACACCAACGGCGATTCTCCCCAAGACGTTCTGGGCCAAAGGGAGAATGCCGACCCATGGCAGGCGGAACATATGGGCACTTACACCGCGCTTTGACGATGCTGTTTTTTGCCTGATAAACTCTATGGATTGGCTGACCTCCAGCCACGCCTTAGAAGGGACATCTGTGCGAGCTCAAACCCGCCATCAACTCAAGCAAGACCGCTTCAGCCAGGTCACTATGGAAGCCGCGGAGAAGACCTTTGACTGGTCGTCTCAGCACGTCAAAGCGCTCATCATTGCCGGCGTTATCGTGGCCGTAATCGCCGCTGCCATAGGAGTTGCGTGGTACCACTTCGACCAACAGGACCGGGCCGCCAGCATTGAACTTAACCAGGTCATGCGCACTCTTGACGCTCCCGTGCGCCCCGCAGGGATGCCGGAACAGCCCGGACAGATAAGCTATGCTTCCGCGAGCGACCGCGCCACCCAGGCGCAAAAGCAGCTGCAAGCCATCATGGATAAGTATCCCCATACCAAAACAGCGGACTTCGCCCGCTACTTCCATGCTCTAACGGCAGCTGATTTAGGCAATGACACGCTGGCGGAAAACGAGTTGAAAACCGTCGCGGACTCCCATCAAAAAGACCTGGCCGCGCTCGGCAAATTTGCCCTCGCATCCGTTTATCGCAGAACGAACCGCGCGAAAGATGCCATCGAGATTTACAAGCAATTGATTGCCAAGCCGACGCGCTCTGTGGGAAAGTCCATGGCGCAATTTGAATTGGCCGCTACCTACCAGGCTGCCGGACTCACGGCGGATGCGAAGCAGACTTACCAGCAGATTCAGAAGGAAGATCCTTCAGGTCCAGCCGCGCAGATGGCTTCTGCCCAATTGCAGGACTTGAAATAGGCACGTAATAATTTTGAAGTTTCCCGGAATCACTTTCCTGCCATAACCTGCTGGGGAAGATCAAAATTAATGGCCCGGTAATCCAGATACCACGGCTTTTTCCCACGCAAAAGGTTCGTTACCGCGCGTGATGGATTAAATAGCATGCGGTAAAATCTTCGTTTCCCCAGGCTCTGCGTATGTTTTTCGTGGGGCGCGACAAACTTCTTGTCCAGCCAATCTTCCAGCACAATGAGCCCGACGCCCCCCGGCGCGCTGCTCACAATATTGACGTAGCCCAGCGTGTGGGTGGGTGGCCTGCCGACGTGGCCAATCGAAGCCTCGCTGATGGGTCCCAAGTGCCATTGGATCTCATAAAACTCGGCCCACAGATACGCCCGGAAACGGCTCTTCCAGTATCGCGGACTGTTTTCAAATTCCAGGAACCGCCCTTCTGGATCATTCTCAATTTGTATATATCCTGCCCATGAGGAATGGATTGGATGGCCGATATAGTTAGTGAGCAAAGAATCGCCATCGTTCCATCCATGCAGATTGCTGACGCAATTGAACCACTGTGAAAAGAATGGGCCATCCAATTGATCTCTGGTTTTTTCCTGCACCATACGGAAGCTCTGTTCCATGGCGAGCAGGCTGAAGGTCTGGGTTGTCGCCATCTTCCATTGGAAGTGCGGCTGTTTGGCGGGCTGAATCTCGGGCCGGATGTACATGGCGACCTGCTGATAATCTTTGCCACCGGCCGGGGCGACGGGAGCATCCAGAGGGTCCTGCGCGATGAGCAACGGACCGGAAAACAGCGCCAAAAACAACGAACAATACCAGACCAAACCACGAATTTGCGAAATCAAGCAGGCCAATCCAAGTTTTTAAAAGTCCAGGCCGCAAAGACCTTTTCCTTGGATGCACGAATCCTCCCCTGTCGTAACCAGCACCACGGCAATTTCAGGTGGAAAGTTGGAGAGGATTTTTGGTTTTACGGAGGGAGGATGTCGGGGACGCGCGCGAAGCGAGATGGGGATATTACAAGGTTGGCATCCTTCAAACCACGCGTCATGTCGGCGCGGGACCGCGGACAAAGGGAGGATTGTGAATGCTATTGGCTCACGGTGGCTCGCTTGCAGAATCGCAATTGCCAGCCGCCGTTCTCAATCCAAATCGCGCCAGTTGGGACCGACGCCAATCTCCGCTACCAGCGGCACGGCCAGCGGATGCGCCTTTTCCATCTGTTCGCGCACCAGCGAACGCATCTCTTCCAGTTCTCGTTCCGGGACCTCGAAAACAAGTTCGTCATGCACCTGCAAGGTCATCTTCGCTTGTAACCCTCGTTCACGAATCGCCGCATCAACGCGGATCATGGCGATTTTTATGAGGTCGGCGGCGGTCCCTTGCAACGGTGTGTTTACTGCGGTGCGTTCGGCAAAACCGCGCAGATTGGCATTTTTGCTGTTGATATCCGGGATGGGCCGCACCCGGCCAAACAGCGTTCTTACCTTCTGCTCGCGGCGGGTTTCCTCGAGGACGTTGTCAATGAAGGCGCGCACGCCGCTGTATTTTTCAAAATACGCGTTGATAAATTGTTTGGCTTCGCCCGGCTCAATCCCCAGGTTCTGCGAGAGGCCGAACGCGGAAAGCCCATAGACAATCCCAAAATTCACCACCTTGGCCTGCCGCCGATGGTCAGCCGTCACCATGAGCGGCGGCACTCCAAATACCTGCGAAGCGGTAAGTGTGTGAATGTCTTCGCCTTTGCGGAAAGCTTCCACCAGCAGACGATCGCGCGAGAAGTGCGCCAGCAGCCGCAGCTCGATTTGCGAATAGTCCGCGGCCAGCAGCACGTTGCCGGGCGCGGCGGTAAAGGCCGCGCGAATCTCCCGGCCCAGCTCTGTCCGTATGGGAATATTCTGCAGATTCGGATTGATGGAAGAAAGCCTTCCCGTTGCCGTACCGGCCTGAACGAATGTTGTATGCAGCCGCCCAGTTGCCGGATTGAGCAACGCGGGAAGCGCATCCACGTATGTAGATTTCAACTTTGAGAGCTGGCGGTATTCGAGCACCAGGCGAGGCGCATTGTGGCTGGCAGCGAGCGACTCCAGGACGTCCACCGCGGTGGAAATGGTTTTGCCCCTGCCGTACTTGACCGGCTTGGGCAGGCTAAGCCGGTTGAAGAGTACGTCTCCCAGTTGTTTGGGCGAGTTGATATTGAATTCGCATCCGGCGCAATCGTAGATTTCGCGGGCCTTGCTTTCAATCTCCCGTTCTAAACGCAAGGACATTTCGCCAAGCGCGCTCCGGTCAATGCTCACCCCGGCTGCTTCCATGCGCGCAAGCACGGGCACAAGCGGCAGATCAATTTCTTCGTACAGTTTCAGCAGTCCGGCATCTTCGATTTCTTTGCGCAGTGTTGCGGCGAGCCTTCCGCCGATATCCGCGCGCTCCGCAAGGGCATCGCCCAGTTTCAGATTAAAGCGGCGCAGGGCGGCATCAGCCAGGCGGTGCGACGAATAGGTTGGATCGAGCAGATAGGAATAGAGCATGGCATCATGCTGTACCCCGGCGAGACTGATTTTTGCGGAGGAACCGTCATAAGCTGCCAGAGCATGTATCGCCGCCTTGTAGTCATGGATCGCTTTGGGGACGGCATCATCGCGGAGAATGGCCAACATGCGTTCACGCAGAGCGCTGTTGTCGAGCGAGATTTCGAGAGCAGTTCCGGCGGCGGAGGAAACCGCAATTTTCTGTTTCGGCCTCGAAACAGCCGGAGCGGCAACTTCCGGCGCATCTCCCAGCGGCAACAGGCCCGTCTCAGGTATTTTATCTTCCTCTTCAGATTTCTCTTCTTCCTGCGCCTGCTCCGCATTTGAGCCATTCTCAATTGCCACGGCCAGGGGATTGGCCGATGAGACATGCTGCAAGACGGCTTCCAATTCCGACAATGTTGTGGCCGTGGAGTAGTGAGCTTCCGAGACTTCGACGAGCGGCAACAATTCCTTCAACAATGATGTAAATTCAAGCTCAGTAAACAGAGTTCTCAGAGCTTCCACATCCGGATCACCGGCGGCCATAGCCTCCACATCGAGTTCGATGGGGACATTGCAATCAATTGTGGCGAGCTGTTTGCTTAGCAGCACAGCTTCTCGGTTATTCAGAAGCGATTCGCGGTAAGTCTTTCTTTCTACTTCTGCGGCGTGGTCGAGAGATGCTTCGACCGTGCCAAAACGTTGAATTAACTCCACCGAGCCTTTGTCGCCAATGCCGGGCGCGCCCGGTATGTTGTCAATCGTGTCGCCGCGCAGGGCCATAACATCCACGACGCGCTCCGGAGGTACGCCGAGCAGCTCTTCTACTTTTTTTGCATCGCAAATTAAGTTGTCTTTGGGCGGATTCAGCACCAGCACCCGGTCGTTCACCAGCTGGAGCATGTCTTTGTCGCTGGAAACGACATAGACCATGTAGCCTCGCCCCGAGGCCTGTTTGGCCAACGTCCCAATTACATCGTCTGCTTCGTATCCCGCCTGCTCCAGCACGGGAATGTGGTAGGCATCGAGGGCGCGCCGTATGTAGGGAATCTGCTGCACAAGGTCCTGCGGCATTTCGCTGCGGTTTGCCTTGTATCCGTGGTATTGCACTTCTTGAAAGGTCTGGGTCTTCAGATCGAATTTACGCACGACCATAGCTCCCGCCTGCTGGTCGCGGAAGGTGGGAGCCGCCACATCGAAAACTGCGGCGAGATATTCCGGAGAAAAATCCTCGCGCAGCTTGCGCAGCATGTTCACGAACACATACACCGCAGCGGTCGGCAGGCCGGTTTTGGTGGACATGCCCCGCTGCCGCGCCATGGCATGATAGGCGCGGAAGATAAACGACATCGCATCCATCAGGAAGATCCGCTGCCCGGAGCCTTGCTTTCGGGCAGACGACGGCACAGAAGAAGCCGCAGTGGGGTCTTCTTCCTTTTTAGCGACGACAGGTTTGCTTCTGGGAGGCAACTATTCAGTTTATCAGCGGGAGAGAGCTTGCTACTCGCGCGGCTCTGCCGGAAAGACAAATTCGTTGAGCGGGCCGAACTGCCGTTTTTCCGCGTATAACTGCCAGCGCCGCCATACGATGCGCAGGCCGGCCATGACCGGGATGGAAAGGTAAACGCCGAGAACGCCGGCGATTTCACCACCGGCCAGCACCCCGAAAATGGCGGCCAGTGGGTGCAGTTCCAAACTGCGGCCCATAATGCGCGGCGAGATCACGTAATCCTGAATAAGCCGCCACGCTGCCAGGAAAAGCAAAAGCCAAACCCAATGGGAATAACTCAAAAGCAGGGCCACGCTCAGAATGACTGCGGCGGCGAGCAGCGGGCCAACCACCGGAATGAATTCCATCATGCCGCCGGCCGTGCCGAGCATCATAGCGTAAGGCATGCGCATGGCTCCCATGAAACTGGTATAGGCGAGCAAAGAAAATGCCGCCAGCGTCAGCTGTGCGCGGATGAAGTGGGCCAGCATGTGGTTCAGGTCGCCCATTACGCCCTGCATGAATTCGCGCTGGGCGCGGGTATGCATAAAGGAAAGCAGCACTTCGCCAAAAGCGCGCCCGTCTTTAAGGAAAAACGCGGCCAGAATTGGCACCAAAAACAGCAGCCATGCATCTTTGGCCACTTCGGCGGCGCGGATGCCCACACGCTGGGCAATGTGCAACAGGCTCCGCTGATGGCTGGCCAGGTAACGCTGCAACCACCTTTTCGTGGACTCGCTCCAGCCATGCTGGTTCCCAATGGTTAAAGCAATCTGGCCGGAACTTACATCTTTAAGAACATCGGGGAATGATTCGCTCAGGCGTTGCGCCTGCCTGCCAATCCGCGGCCCGACGAAAAAGAAGAACGTTGCGAGCAAAACCAGGAGCAGCACGTAAATGATGGCGATGGAAGCGCCCCGGCTATGCGTCCATTTCTGCAGGCTGGAAACAGCGGGGTCCACCAGATAGGCAAAGAAAATTGCGAAAAGAAAAGAAATCAGCGTGTAATGCGCTACATATAAAAAACCCAGCACGAGGACGAACAGCAACACCGTAAGCAGGACTTTCGCCGTTCGTGTATCAATAAGCGCCATTTGAACTCACAGAAATCTTCGCAACCGCTCAATCCCGGAGGACCTCCATATTCACCCCATCGCGGGTCAAGCGGATCAATTTGTAATGGTCGGAGGGGTCCAGCCATAGCGACCACATCTCTGAATCGCTTTTAAGGTTGACCTTCCACAGCTGCCGCTTCACACCACGCACGGAGATTTCGTCCACTCCTCCGGGTTGGGCGGTGACCGGGATAGAATTCGCCTCCTGCGGATCGATCGTTCCAAACAAACTAGCCGCGCACTTGAAATCTGTTTTCTCCTGCTTGCAGGATGAAGCCAGAAAACGCCAGGCAAATACCTCCCGCTGCACCGTAAAATTGTCATCCAGAATGACGGAAGTCCGGGGCATGAGGAACGGGTGCTCCATAGGCTTGGAAGTGGCGCTCTGCTTGAGCTGTTCGGTAAGGAATTCGTTCTTGGGCATCAAAGTCAATTCGGCGTTCGGCTCCTGCAGTTCGTGCCATTCATAACTGATAAGGCTTCCATCCGCACCAATCTGCATCTTCGAAGTCTGGCGGGCTTCGTTACTGTCTGGTGCCTGTATGCGCGATTCTACGGTGCTCACGCCATCGCTTGTCGAGATGGAAAAGACTTCAGTTGCCACACGGCGGCCATTCTGAAAAATGCCGAAGGAGCCTGAATCCACCATTTGGCTTGCCGGTGATTTTTCCTTGCTCTTTGCATCTTTACTTTTTGCGGAAAGAAAAACCGGTGATGCTGCGAACAGCAACAGAATTCCAAACGCGAATACCCCTTTTTTCACAACGAACCCTCCACTAAACTTTGGCCACCGCTTGCAGACCCAGAAGCGAAATTATTTCTCCGGCCACCGCCTCCACACTTTTCGCCTGTGTCTCAACGCGGCATGATGCAGCAAGATAATGCGCTCTGCGCGCGCCGTATAAATCCGTAAATTGCTCGCGGCTGCGACGGAGAGGACGTTCCACTTTTTCTCCTCCAACTTCCTGCTTTCCGCTGCGGTCAAATAATTCATCCGCGGGCGCATCCAGAAATACGGAAACCGCTCCTGCTTCCCTGAGCAGCGCGGCATTCCGGGCCTGCACAAATGCGCCGCCGCCTAAAGCCACAATGCGGGGCTGGCTGCTCTCCTCCGCCAACAATTCCTGGAGCGCGGCATGTTCAGCATCACGAAATGCCGCCTCTCCGGAATCGTGGAAAATCTGCGCGATCACGCGCTTTTCCCGCGCCTGAATCCGGTCATCCAAGTCCTCGAATGGCCAGCCCAGCCGCGCGGCAAGCATGCGGCCCACGGTCGTTTTGCCCGCGCCCATAAAGCCGACTAAAAACACAATCCGGCATGAATTCGAGACACCTGCACCGGATGGCGAAGCTGGCTGGAACATCGCTTATGAGCCGGGACTATTTCCCCGCTGATTTTGTTCGTGAATAAGCGCAAAGATCAGCGCTTCTTGAGGTGGATTCTACCACTGAAGGAGAGCAACTTTACCTGCGAAGCCGCCTTGTTCATGGTACCCGCGAAGGCACTCCCGGCCCGCGAGATAAACGGAACACGCTCAGGCTGCAGGGTGAAGTCATTGATGACCTGCCCATTGACCGAACTGGCCACGACATCAATGGACGCATATGAGGGAGCGATGGCATCAATATTTCCGGTATGGCTGCTGAGCAGATATTCGCCTCCCGCGCCGAAGTCCCCGTCATATTGGATGTTACCGCTTGTGGAGTTGACCTGGACCAGCGGTCCACTTACGGCATTCAGAACGATGCTGCCGTCCACGGAAGTAATATCCACGTGGCCATCATGAACATTGGTAAGCATGATGGGGCTGTCGAGCGTCTTGATATGCACATGCGCTCCGCTGAAGTCGCGCACATCCACATCGCCGGCGGTTTCTTCCAGGCTCACGTCGCCGCGTAATCTCTCCACGTGCAGGCTGCCGGAGTTGGTGCGCAAAGTCATGCTGGCATCTGCCGGGACCAAAACCTCAAAATCCACGCGCCCGGTCTGGGCGTCGGCTCCCGCCCGGGGATAGGCGGTCACGTTAATGCGGTTTCCCCGCTGGGATTGCGCAATATCCACCTTGTCGGAATACGTTGTGAAGGTAATGACGACTTCTCTGCCCGCATTGGGCTTTACAGAAATGGGGCCATATTCGTTGCTGATGGAGACCATGGCTTTGCGTCCCACGGGGAAACGGAGTTCCTTTTTTGTTTCGCCGGAGGCGATGACTGCCGCAATAAGCACGATCCCTGCGGCCACAGTGATCGTACGGGTTCTGCTGTCCATGAATCCTCTCCCCATGCTACGTTTTGCTGCCATTTGCTTTATCCTCTGCATTCTTTGTTGTCCCGGCAGAGTGACGTGGCGCAACGCAATCTCATCCCAAACTTTACGGCAAAGAGCGGTCTAAAGCTAACTGGTACATCACTTCCTTCTGCTGGTACGCGTCCATCAAATCCTGTTGCGCCAACTGATCGTTGGGATCCATTTCCACGGAATTCTCCGCGTCCTGAATGTAGGCGTTCACGCGCTGCAAATCCTGTTCATACTTGGCGCGCATATTGGGCCGCCGCGCCGCAACCAGCGCGAGAAAGTCCTGGTCGCTTTTTACGGCATTCCTGGCGCGGAAAACTTTTGCTTTGGCCGTCGCTGCCTGCTCATTCTTCACCGCTGGAGTGGCAACCACTGCAACTTTGTCCCCGGCCTGGGGCGGAGCCGAAAGGCGTTTATAGCCCACCGCGCTCAGGACGATCAATGCGGCGATGGCAATGGGCACAAAGCGGGGAATACGCCAGCGGCGCGGGACCTTGCTGAAGACGATTTCCGGTTGAGGAATTTCATGGATGAGCCCCTCCTGCCGGAGCGCGATCTCAATCCGGTTCCATACGCGCGGGCTGGGTTCCTCTTCACCATGCAGGCTCTGCGCCTGGATGGAGATCATCTGCAGATCGGCCATCAATTCCGCGCATTCCGGACAAGCCCTTAAATGCTGTTCGTATTCATTCTGCTGGCCATCCAGCACACCGATCCGGTCTTCCCTGGAGAAGTCGCGGACCTGGCCGTCAATGATTTCCGGCAGGACCTGATTAAACTGCTCGCAGTCCATACTGCCTCTCTCCCGTTCATTCCCCCGGAACTCTTACCGGTAACCGTACTTTCCAGCCCGGTTCCGGCGAAGAAGCTCCCGTAACTTCAAACGCGCTTTATGCAACTGCGACTTGCTATTGCCGATGGAGCAACCCACCATCTCAGCAATCTCATTGTGCTCATACCCCTCTACATCATGCAGCACAAAAATCTGCCGATACCCCGGCGGCAAAGCGTCTACGGCGCGCTGTATCTGCAACCGGTCTACTGCTCCTGCCAGTCGGACGTCCGGCGCGCCGGGCTCCTTTTTCGGCGCATCTTCCTCGGTCTCTATCGTATCTTCGAGCGGAACTACCGGAAGGCCCTTCTTGCGCAGATGCATTAAAACCACGTTGACTGACATTCTGTGCAGCCAGGTGGAAAAAGCCGACTCGCCGCGAAAGGTGCTGATCTTGCGGAACAGTTGGAGGAAAGCTTCCTGCGTCAGATCCTCGGCTTCCGCTGTGTTTGAGGTCATGCGCAAGCATAACGAGTACACCCTGCGCTTATGCAGGTTGTAGAGCGCCTGAAAGGCCTCTGCATCTCCTTGCTTGGCGCGTTCGATCGCCTCTGCTTCGGTAAGTCCGTTGCCCTGTACTTTTCTCGCGGTCGTCAAATCCGGCTTTTCCGGCCGCACTAGGTCAGATGCGGCAAAAGTCTGTTTTCGTTGTACCCTTTGCGTGTCGTAAGTACCCTGGAAAGGGCCATCCGCAAGCCTGGAATGGGTAGTCATGAACCTGAATTTCCCCCGCCCCACGTGACTTCCGTGCCCACCTTGGGCAGCGTAAATGCCGGGGCCAACCCGCGTCAACGGCTGCTTTTGGCAGCCACCTTGGTGCCGGGCCTCAGAATTTACGGTCCGAAACGGTCTATTTCAGGCGGCCGGGGAGGCAGTCGTTATTGTCTCTAACCCATGCCCGTGGGGGCCAGTTTCTCTCTGGCGGAGCAAAAATGCAAAAAATACCGCTACACACCCCACAACTATGAGGATCCGCAACATTAAATTGTACCCTGCCGGATTGTCAGCCGCCGCATGGGTATGGTCATTGGCCCATCCCAGAAGAGAGTTAAATCCTGCCATGCCGATATTCTGGATCATGGTCATCAGGCCGTATGCCGTGCCCAGGCTTCGCTGATCAGTCAGGTACGCCACCGAAGGCCAAATAATTGCCGGGACCAGAGAGAAAGCCAAGCCCATCAGGGCCATGGGCAAATACAGATTTATCCGGGCATATCCCAGCAGGATGAAGCTGGGAACCAGCAGCAGTGAACCGCACATCATCAGCAGGGCCCGCTTACCGACTTTATCGGCAACCAGGCCGAACACAGGCGTGCCGAACATAGTAAATGCGGTCAAAACGCTCAGCATGAAGCCGCCCAGTTCGCGGGTGGCATGGTGCGCATCCATAAAAAATTTGACGGCGAAGGTCTCGAACGGAAAGATGCACGAATAGAACAAGACGCAGAGCGCGACCAGATACCAGTACGACTTCCCGAACTTCAGAATGTCAGCAGCAACGATTTTGTCGGTCTGCCCGGCGCTGCCTAATGAATAAAGGCGTTCGGCGCGGACTTCCAATATCCAGTAAATGATAGGTCCAATCACGCACAGGGTCACAAATCCTATTCCGATGATCCACGGCGTTTGCCAATTGCTATAAGCCGTGTGCGCCCAAGTGGGCGAATTCTGCGCCAGCCAGCTTCCAAAACGCGAAATTGTCAGGCTGATCCCAAGCGCAAAACTCAGTTCTTTCCCGCGGAACCATTTAGCAATGGCCGTAGTGATTGAAACGATCAGCGATTCGGCCCCCATGCCGAAGACGAACCGGCCTGTGGCCATGACCCAGAACGAAGGGGTGGCCGCAGTGATAATGGAACCGATGAGGCAGATGATGCCGAACAGGAGCGTGGCTTTACGTGTGCCGATGCGGTCAATGATCACCCCGCCGATGAGGACAGTCGCGATAGGCGCAATGCTGTAAAAGGCGTTCAGCAGCCCGATATTCTGGTTGGTAAAGTGCAACTGCCGTTGCAGAACGTCCACAAGCGGACTGAGCGCGTCGTAGAAGTAATAGTTGCCGAACATCGCCAGACTGACGAAGAGCAAAACCGTCCAGCGGTATAGGCGGGAGGGCTCGGGGCGGGCGTTTTCAGGGGTCACCATCGCATCCGGCGAACAGATTCCACTTCCAGATACAGAGACACAAAGATACCAGATGCGGCGTAGCTTCGCTTACTTTCGCGCTTTCAATGCAATCATCTTCTACCGCCGAGAGCACTGAGATTACAGAGGACTCTTGGCCCAGTCTCTTCCCTCTCTGCAATCTTGCAGGTTTATCGGACGGGGAGAGTGGCGAAGTTTCATCGTCTGAACAAATCCGCTAAAGTAGTTTCATGCCGAAATTTGAGAAGCATATCTTTGTCTGCGGGAATCAGCGTCCTGAGGGCCATCCCAGAGGTTGTTGTGATCCGGCAGGGCGGGCGGAGTTGCAAAAATTGTTTAAGGTAAAGCTGGCGGAGCGCGGTCTGAAGGGGAAAGTTCGCGCCAACCAGTCCGGCTGCCTCGATCAATGCGAACACGGCCCGAATGTAGTGATTTATCCCGAAGCAGTTTGGTATGGGCGGGTGAGCATGCAGGATGTGGAAGAAATCGTCGATTCGCACATTGTCGGCGGAAAGCCCGTCGAAAGATTGTTAATCCCCGATTCCTGCCTGAACGCGCCCTCCTGCGAACACCGCTTGCCGAAGAAATAAAATTAGAAAGGCCGGACTAGGTCCGGCCTTTCATAACTGTCGAGCGCGTATCTTCTAAAAGAGCTTTGACGTGTAAAAGAGCTTAGACGTGTTTATCAATGGCCTTCTGGATGGTCTCCTTCGGCACATAGCCAACAATCTGTTCTTTCACTTGGCCGCCCTTGAATACCAGCAGCGTGGGGATGCCGCGAACGCCATAGCGCATGGGCGTGGAGCTGTTGCGGTCCACATCCATTTTGCCGACCTTGACTTTGCCGTGATATTCCTTGGCAAGCTCGTCTACGATTGGCGCAATCGCTTTGCACGGACCGCACCAAGTGGCCCAAAAATCTACCAGAACCGGCTGCTCTGACTTGAGAACATCCTGATCGAAATTCGAATCTGTTACTTCAATAATTGCTTCGCTTGCCATCGTTCCTCCATGGTTGGCGGCTGCGGGTTGAAGGCGCAATGGCAAGTGCGCCGATCCTGGGCTCCGCAGCGCAGGTACTTACTATCCTAACACTGGTATTGGATGCGCAAGGAGGCAAGAAGTCGCAAATGGCCACACGGGCAGCCCACGGCGGGAATTGGCGAGGAAATACCGGCAGGTACAGCTATTTGCCACCCGGGCTATTCGTTATCCAGAGATTGCTCCAGGTTGAACTTCCCGTCTTTCTCGAGGGTGATGACGCGGTGAATGCTCTTATGTCCCGACATTGTGATATCGAGCACATAAGTGCCCGGATTCAGGTAAAACTCTGCGGGCGTGTTCTTTTCCAGCACGCGGTGGTTGACCGCGATCTGCGCCCCTTTAGGGTCGGTTTTGATGCTGACGGTTGCCATGCCACTCGACTTGCCGCCGCCAAACATTTTCTTGTAATGGATCTCGTCGGTAACGCCCAAAATCTTCAACACGTGAAAAATACGCGCCGTTTGCCCGGATTGAGCATTTGCTGTAATCGGTTCTTCCAGGTAGCCCTGCTTTTTGAAGGTCACGGTGTGGCTGCCGGCCTTCTCCACTGAAATCTGGGCAGGCGTAACGTGGCCGGTATTGCGGCCGTCCATCCAAATTTCCGCGCCCTCGGGGGTGGAATTAAAAGCAAAAACCGCGCTGGTGGAGGCAAGCTCCAGAACAAGAATCGCCTTGCTTCCCGCGCTCACATTGATCGCACGGGTTTCAGATCCAAATCCCGGCTTGCTCACAGTGATGGTATGTTGCCCCGGAGGAACTCCACCCATGTTGAAGGGAGTTACCCAGCTCGGGTCTTTTTGTCCATCTATGGAGACCTCGGCTCCCGCGGGTGTGGTGTTGATGGTTAATTCCCCCGGAACCACCGCCGGGGCGGCAGACCTGCCGCGGAAGCTCCGTTTCCTGCCGGCCTTGGTTGCTCTGGAAGCTTTGGGCTTAACGGAAAAGTTGGGCGGATTGTCGGCTGCTTCCTCTGTTGGCGCCGCCTCAGCCGCTGCAGGAGCGGCGGTAGATGGCGGAAGCTGTGCTTCCTGCACCGGAACTGCGGGGATTGAGGCCGACGGCGGAATCGAGGCCGGAGCAACTTGCGGAGCCGTGACAGGAGCGCGTGGCTTCGGAGCTGGCGCCTGGGCAGCCGGCGCCGGATATCCATCATCGTCGCTGTTGCCTGAATGAATGCGGTAAGCAATGCTGCCTACGACAATCAGCATGATGAGCGCCGCCGCTGCAATGGCATAAACAAATAACTGCGGTGGGGTCTTTTTGATCTCTTTAACTGCTCTTTGCGCCACGACGCGCGGCGGGAGTTTCGGCTTCTCGGGCGGAGCGGGAGTTTTAATCGTAATCTCGGGCTGCTCGGGAAGTTCCGGTTCAGCCACTGCGGCCGGAGGAGCAACAAAAACTTCTTTGAGCGGCGGCAGTTCATTGATTTCTGAAAAGCTGTGCTTTGCGGCTCCGCTTTTCTGCGGCTCCGCCATTAATGGATCAACTGCAATTTTGGGCGTAGCGGGCGCAGCCTTCTCAGGAGATTCCACTTCCGCAGTAGAGGAGAGTTTCTCCACTGATTTGCTGATGGAAGCCCCGCTGGAAGACGAGGTGCCGGAAGAAGACGTGTTCGCCGGAGATGCACCGGCAGAGTCAGCGCTGGCCGGTGATGTTGGACTGCCGGCCGGCTCGCTCACCGTTACCGAATTAGCGACAGCCGTGGTTGTGGTAGCGCCGCCCCATCCCGCGGCTGCTGCGCGAGCTTTTGTTTCTGTCTCTTGCTGGGGAGCTCCGTCGGCAGTCGCAGATGTTTCTGTTTTTTTCTGTACCGGCTCGGCGCTCGCGGGTTTGCTGCTGCCATTCGAGCTTCCTGCAAATCCAGCCGCCTTCACGGGAGCGGTAAATCCACGGGCAGGTTCTTTGGACTTCGCCGCTGCCGAGGCTGGCTGGTTCTTGCATTTTTCCAGATCGCTGATCAGTTCCTGACCGCTCTGGTACCGCTGGGCCGGGTCTTTCGCCATCGCCTTGGTGATGAGCGCGCTTAACGCATCAGAAATTTTTGGGTTGAACTGCTCCGGCGGCGCCGGCGATTCTTCAAGAATCTGCTTGCGGAGCTTGGCGGCATCTTCCTCACCGAACGCTTTGCGTTCAGCCATCATTTCGTACATGATGACGCCCAGACTGAAGATGTTCGAACGGATGTCAATGGCTTCGCCGCGTACCTGCTCAGGCGACATGTAACGCAAAACGACAGGAACCGCACCTTCAGCCTTGGCCGCAGCTGCGCTCATTAAAGAAACGCCGTAGCTCAAAATCTTGGTCGAGCCGTCCCATGTGACCATGATTTTTGCCGGCTCAAGCGTATGGTGCGCTACTTTCCGGGTATGGGCGTGGTCGAGCGCCTGGCAGCTTTGCCGGATGATGTCCTGCAGGTCCCAAATAGAAAAGCCTTCGTTCCGCGCCATCATTGTGGCGATGCTGTTGCCCTGCACATACTCCATGGAAGCGACAAACTTGCCTTCAATTTCCTCCGCGGCGAGGAGTTGCGCAATGTTTCCGCTTTTAAGCGCTTTGCTTGCTTCAGCTTCGCCAGTCAACTCTTTCACCAGCGCGCCTGACTGCTCTCCCAGGGTGGCCAGATCCAGTACCTTTAACGCGACGGTCTGACTGCCTTCGCCGTCGGACGCTTTATACAGGGAAATCGGCCCGGCGCTGGCGATTTCACTCAAAATTTCAAATCGGCCAAGTTTATTCGACATGCTATCTTTGCCTCGCAACTTCCATCCCGAGCTGGAGATGGCAACCTTGGATAACAGGAATTACGGTTAGGATAGCCCTCTAACGTGCCCAGCCGTGAATTACGGAAGTAACGGAGAATTCCCGGCAATCCCGGCGCAAATCGTTGCATTGCCCAACTTCGAGTTGATCCAACTTTGGAAGCTCGAACTTAGCATTTTCTCCACCGCCGTTCGATACTCTGAGACTGGAACCCGCCCTAATATTGCCAAGACCCTCCGGGACGGGGAAACTCAAAACGGAGGCTGGAGATGAAGGCCATTGGTGTAATCCCCGCGCGGTTGGGTTCAACCCGCTTGCCGCGAAAAATGCTGCGGGAAATTGAGGGCGTGCCCCTCATTGTCAGGGTCTATCGCGCGGTACACTCCGCGCAGTTACTCGATGAGGTGATTGTCGCGACCGACTCTGCGGAGATTATGCAGGTATGCCAGGCGGAAAATTGCCGCGCGGCTATGACCTCGGCGGAACATCGCAGCGGGACGGAACGGGTGCGCGAAATTGCCAATTCCATTCCCGCCGATGTGTACATGAATATTCAGGGAGATGAACCGCTCACGCGCAGCGAGCATGTCGCAACCCTGCTCAAATTAATGAGCGATCCAGCAATACAAGTTGGCACTTTGAAAACGCCCGCCAGCGATGAAGACATTCCCAATCCCAGCGCTGTAAAAGTGGTAACTGAGAGCAACGGGAGGGCCCTGTACTTTTCTCGCGCCGCAATTCCGTACGACCGCGACGGAACTCACCCGCCGTATTACAAACACCTTGGCTTTTATGCGTACCGCAAACCAGCGCTGGATCGCTTTGTCGCCCTTCCGGAATCGTTTCTGGAGAGAAGCGAACGGCTGGAACAGCTGCGGTTTCTCGAAAACGGCATGGCCATCCACGTGGCTGAAACACCCTTCGATACGGTCGGGCTGGATACGGAAGAAGACTTGCGGCGGATTGAAAAAATCCTTCGGGCTTCTGCCGCCAAATAACAGAGTAAGTTCCGGACCATGGCTGCCCCTGGTTTCGCGCTGCCGAAGGGGTAATCTTAAGCAGCCCGTTTGGTGCGCACAGCTTTTTGAGCGGCACGGTGGCGCGATACCGCACCCCGGCTTTTTGCGGCGGTACGCGCCTGGCGGGACAGGGCCCGCGGAGAAGCCGCTTTACGGCCTCCGCGTTTCAGAGCGTTCTTTGTCGCGCGGGAGCGTTTTGCCGAAGTCTTGCGCCGCGAGTGACTCTGGCCCTTGCTGTAATCGCGGGCAGCTTGCTTCCGGGTGCGGGCCGAGGACCTCCCTTTCTTCGGCGGCTTCAGCTTCACCCCCGCGCGCCGCGCCTTTGAGAGGCCAATAGCAATTGCCTGCTTTGTAGAGCGGGCCCCATGCTTTCCTTCCCTGACGTGGTCAATTTCCTCGCGCACAAACTCTCCGGCCTGCGTGCTGGCCGATTTTCCTTCGCGCGCATCCTCGCGCGCCCGTTCGATCGTCGCTTTTTCCGGCATAAAACCTCTTTTCTCCACGAACCTAGCGCATGCGCCGGAAAAATGTAATCGAATCCATTCTGTAAGTCGGGCGGTTTCCTACTGTACTGGACTCGCCGGATTCGGCAGCGTGGTTTTCATGAAGGCAGAACAAGATAAAGATCAACTTTATCGGTGCGACTGCGCCCATTTCTCTGCCGCCGCCACCCGCCGCGAAACCGCCGGGTGCGAATGGAAGAGCCACTCAACCCATTTGGAAGGAGTGCGCTCGGAAAGATTTTGTTCCGCCAACTTATTCATCGAAGAAATAAACGGATGCACCGTAGGAATCGAGCGGAATGCATAGCGGTCGGCCTGGCGTTCGTTATAGCGGGAATAAGCATTAAGCGCGGGCATCAGGAGAAGCGATAACACGGTGCCCACGAGAATCAGCAAGGGGAGATTGGCAAAATCGGAGAGCATTTCGAACATCTTCCAGCGGTCAGTCGCAAGATGCAGTGCCCAATTGGCCGCCCAAAAGCCGAACAACGTGATCCCCGCCTGCACGGCAATGCTTTTTAATATGTGCTTATGAACGTGATGCCCGAGTTCATGCGCTAAAACCGCCTCAATTTCGTCGGGCGAATAGCGGTCGAGGAGCGTATCGGCGAGAATAATGCGCCGCGTACTCCCCAGGCCCGTAAGCGCTGCGTTTGCCTTTTTGCTTTTCTCGGAAATATTCCATTTATAAACTCCGCGAACCCGCGTTCCAGCCTGGACGCTGAGGCGCACCAACCGGTCTTTTAGTTCCTCATTTTTGAGCGGCTCGAATTCATAAAAAATCGGATAAAGCACGACGGGCGCGATCTGTGCGAACAAAACTAAAAGCGCCAGAAAGACTGCCCACGCCAGCAGCCACCAATGCTGCGGATACGCGCGAATAACGGCGTACAAAATCTCCGCGGCGATGATGGCAAGCACAAGTCCAACGAGAAAACCTTTGACTTCGTCCCATGCCCATGCTCGCAATCTCTGGTTGGAGAGATGAAAGCTGTGTTCCAGGCGAAAGCCGTAATAATCCAAACCCACACTCAACGCCTTGCTGATGAGCAGCAGAAGCAAAATGTACAAGGCAACCGCTAACGTATAGTTCTGCCGGGCGCCCGAATAAGCAATGTCACGCAATCCGCGTGTCCACCCCGCCGCCAGCAGCACAATCAAAAGGCCGAACCCCACCCCAAAGTCAACGATGCTGAGCCTGCGCTGGAGCTTCGCATAGCGGCGGGCCTCCGGTGAATCGGCATTGGCTGCGGGATTGGAAACGGGCGATGCCATTGTTTGGTTTAGTTTCTTTGCGGATTCATTGATTATCGTACCGCCGACTGCGAAACGCGAGACCTAAATGAGGTTGCTTGATCCGCCTTATTCATTGTTCATTACGAAACTTTCCGCATGAAGAAGGATTTCATTCACCAACTCCGGCGAAGCAGCCTCCGCGTAAACGCGCAGCAATGGCTCCGTCCCTGAAGCGCGGAAGAGCACCCACGGTTCTGCTCCGTTGCCGTTTGCCGGGGCGTCGAGAAAAAATTTAATTCCATCGAGCGATTCTTTTTTCAGAACCGGAAATGCAGCCAGGCGGGTCGTGCCCCCATCGGAAGCGCGCTTGATCGCGTTCTGCTTGACCGCATCCGGAATGTGCAGATCGCGCCTTCCGTAATAATGAGGACCGTATTCCTTTTGCAGGTCCGCCACAAGCTGGCCGAGTGGCTTTTTCTCCTCGGCCATAACATTGGCCAGCAGCAATGAATTCAGAATTCCATCCCGCTCCGGTAAATAGCGCGAGTACCCGATTCCGCCGGATTCTTCGCCTCCCGCCACAATTTCGCGTTCCATCATGAGATCGGCGATGTATTTGAAGCCAATGCTGCATTCATTCAGTTTGCGGCCATACTTTGAGGCAATGCGGTCGAGCATGCGCGTCGTGTTAAAGGCGCGCACAACTTCGCCGCTCCACTGCTTGCGTTCCAGCAGCCAGCGCAGAAGGACGGCAAAGATCTTGTGCGAATCCACAAAGCTGCCATCTTCGGCAACCGCGCCGATGCGGTCGGCGTCTCCGTCGGTCGCGAATCCAGCATGGCAGCCTTGTTGAACCACAATTTGCTGAAGCATTGCGACGTGCGGCTGGATCGGTTCCGGATTGATCCCAGGAAATAATGGATTGAGTTCCTGCCGGATCGCGACATGCTGAATGCCATGTTCCGAAAATATTTGCGCGAGAATGCCCCGGCCGGAACCGTGCATGGAATCAATGGCGAACTTGAAATTTGCCTTGGCGATTACATCGAGGTCCACAAAGCGGCAAATCGCTTCAATGTAAGGCTGCTTCAAATCCACATCTTCAATCGGCGCTTTTGTTCCCGATGGCCTCGCATCGGCGCGAAGCTCCTGCTCTACAGCTTTCATCATGGCCGGAGTGGCCGAGCCGCCAAATTTCCCTTTGAACTTCACTCCATTCCAGTTCCACGGATTATGGCTCGAGGTGATGACCACGCCGCCCGCCGCTCCCAAAGATTTCACGGCAAGGGAAATGGCCGGCGTGGGCACATAATCGGCTGCGAGTTTCACGGGAATTCCCGCCGCGGCCAGCACTTCCGCAGCGATGCGTGCCGCCTGTTTTGAAGCAAAGCGTGTGTCATATCCAACAACTACGCCTTGGGATGGGTCTTCATTCTTTAGAATGTAGGAAGCAATGGCCCGGGCGACGCGCCGCACATTGTGAAACGTAAAATCATCGGCGATAAGGCCGCGCCATCCGTCAGTTCCGAACTTTATGGTTTGCTGCTGATCGTTTTCCATGAGTTATTGAGTGCAGGAGCGTGATCTTAATCATTTTCGCTAAATAAACGAGCGCGAGTCCCCTTCACACCAGGCGTTCGAGCTTCTTTTCATCCAGATGCTTTACCACCTTGCCCACGTCCTGCGCCCGCTCACGGGTGGTGATGAGCAATGCATCTTCGGTTTCCACAATGACCAGATTTTCCACGCCGACGGCCGCCACAAATTTTCCCGGCGCGTGAATGTAATTTCCGGCAGCATTCAAGGTGAAGATGCCCGCGCCCGAGATCAGGTTGCCGTCCTGTGACTTCTGTTTCGCCACGTGGTGTTCATGCAGAGCATTCCAGGAGCCGAGATCATTCCATCCGAAATCGGCAGGAATACAATAAATGTTCGAGGCGTGTTCGCCCCTGGCGGAACGCGGTTCAAGCACGGCGTAGTCAATGCTGATGTTTTCGCATTTGGGGTAAAGCCGACGGAAGGCCGCGGTGAATCTTTTAGTGCCGTAAGCGGCGGCGATTTCTTCCAGCAGCGCAGCTGTCGTGGGCAGGTGCTCGCGCAGCGCCTGGGTCAATGTGTGCGCGCTCCACAGGAACATGCCGCTGTTCCAGAAGTAATTGCCCTCGCTCACAAAACCGGCGGCGCGCACAGCGTCAGGCTTTTCGGTAAATCGCCGCACCCGCGAAATTTCGTTGTCGAAGGCCGCTCCTACTTCAATGTAGCCGTATCCGGTTTCTGGGCGCGTGGGCCGTATGCCCAATACCACGATATTTTCGCTGGCAGCGGCAAGAGCAATTCCTTTTTTTAAAACTGCCCGATAAGTTTTCTCGTCGCCGATTACATGGTCAGAAGGAAATAATCCAACTACCGCGCCGGGATTACGCCTCATCAGGATGAAAGCGGCCAGGCCGATCGCCGGGGCAGTATTTCTGCCGACCGGCTCAGCGAGAATCTGCTGAGAATTGAGTTTCGGCAACTGCCGCCCAATTTCATGGCGCAGGTCTTCGTTCGCAATTACCCAAATGTCGCGGGCGGCAGCCAGCGGAAGCAGGCGGGCGACCGTTTGCTGGATCATCGTCTGCTTGCCATCCAGCGCAAGCAGTTGCTTGGCGCGGCGCTTACGGCTGAGTGGCCAGAAACGGGTGCCCCGGCCCCCTGCAAGAATGACCGGATAAAAATTGGAGTTCCTTTTTACGGCAGATTTTTTAGGATCAGTTTTTCTCGTCACTGGTTTACCGCCGTCGACTTTCTCGCCGAAGATATTGCCAATTTTCCTCTCACTTACATGCGCGTTGCCGGCTCCGCTGCCTGCGCGCCGGGAACAGATGCTTTAAGAAATTGCACAGTCCATTGCGGCCGGACGGTGAATCGTCCCAATGCAGCGGGTACAACCACGGCATCGCCTCGCGCAAAGGTTACGGGTTGCGACCCCATAGCTTCGACGACGGCGCAGCCTTCGATCGCGACTAAGATGTGGGCTGAACTCTTGCCGGACGCATCCGTGGTTTCAAACTCATGCGCGTCCTTCATATCAAACATGTCTACCGCAAAATATGGCGCGGTCACCAGGGCCGACCTGCGGCTTTCGCGCGAGCCATTCAAAGATGTGGAAGCGGGACGCAGGACTTTTCCCGATGCCGCCGATTCCTTGACTGCGGCCATGCCATCTTTAAGATGCAGTTCGCGCGGACGTCCATAGTCATACAGCCGGTAAGTGGTGTCGGATTGCTGCTGTGTCTCAACGATGACTGAACCGGGACCAAGCGTATGGACCGTGCCGCCAGCGACGTAAATCATTTCTCCGGCATAAACATTCAACCAATTCAATAATTCTTCGGCGCGGTTTTCACGGATTGCCTGCTCGAATTGTGCGCGAGTCACTCCTGCCTTTAAACCAAGGCCAATCTGCGCTCCGGGCCGGGCATGGGCCACATACCAACATTCGGTCTTGCCCCATGGCTGGCCTATCGTGCGCGCCATCGCATCATCGGGATGCACTTGCACGGAGAGTTTTTCTGCCGGAAACAAAAATTTTAAAAGCAGCGGAAAGCGGTCTGCCTCCGGCGCTGCCGTACCCACCAGTTCGCGCCCGGACTGCTGAGCAACCTCGGCAAGAGTCTTGCCTTGCAGCGGCCCATTGGCAATTTTGCATTGCTCGCCGGTAAGCCACGACTCGCCAATTTTTTCCTGGAATTTGTGGTTCGGATAAATCGGCGAAAGATCAGTCGTGCCCCAGGGCCGGGGATCAAACATCGGCGACATTAAGAATGGATAGAGCGTGGACATGAAAGGCGTTTGATGCGCGGCACGGCCGAACCGTACCGTATGAGATCATCCAGTTTTGCCTGCAAAGTGTTTGGCTGGCAAAATCTGGCAAGCAACGGTCAACGCTTTTACAGAGAAGCAAACAACTTGCGCATGCGCTCCAAACCGGCATCCAGAACTTTTTGCGACGTCGCGTAAGAAATGCGGATGTGATCGGTCGTGCCAAAGCCCTCGCCGGAAACCGTGGCCACATGTGCCTCGCGGAGCAATTTACCGGCAACATCGGCCGCCGCTTTGATGCCTGGACGCCCGAAGAACGCGGAGACGTTCGGATACACATAGAACGCGCCCTCGGGTTGCGTGCATTGAACGCCGGGAATCGAGCGCAATCCGGCAAGCACATGATCGCGCAGCTTGATATATTCCGAGCGCATCTCTTTCACGCAGGTTTGCGGCCCTTTTAGCGCAGCCACGCCGGCCTTCTGCACGATTGAAGTCGGATTGGAAGTGGACTGGCCCTGCAGCTTTGCCATGGCGCTTACCAGCGGCGCAGGCGCAAGCGCATAGCCAAGGCGCCATCCCGTCATGGCATAAGTTTTTGAAAGCGATCCGCATACCAAGATGCGGTCACGATATTCGTGCAGCGATCCCACGGAGAATTCGCGCCCGGTGTAATTCAAATACACATAGCATTCGTCGGAAATTACCCAAATGCCGCGCTCCGCTGCGAAGCGGACCACTTCGGTCTGGTCCTCGGGAGACATCACTGCTCCTGAAGGATTGGAAGGCGAATTCAGAATAATCAGCTTCGTGCGTGGCGTAACCAGGCGCGCTACCATATCCGCGGTAACGCGGAATCCCTGCGCCTCATCCGCATGCAGCAGCACACACTTTCCGCCTGCGTAATTTACGATGTCCTTGAAAGAAACCCAGTATGGCACCGGCAGAATTACGTCATCGCCATGCTCAATCAGCACTTGAATGGCATTGAACAAAACATGCTTGCCGCCAACGGAAGCAATGACTTCCTCGCGCTTGTAACCCGAGCCGAAATCTTCCGAGTGGCGTTGCGCAATGGCATCGCGCAACTCTGCCGTTCCTGCAACCGCGGTGTACTTGGTGAAGTTCGCCTGAATGGCGGCAATGGCCGCATCTTTAATGTGCTGCGGCGTGCTGAAATGGGGCTCGCCCGCGGTGAGATCAACAACTTCAATTCCCTGCTGGCGCAACTTTTCAGCTTCGGCTGCTGCCGCCATGGTGGCGGAAGGCTCAATGCGGTTGATGCGTTCGGTCAATTTCAATGCGTGCGTTGCTTCGGTAACTGGCGTCATCTGCTCCTGCTTTTTACTGCTTTGGATTTGCTGGCGTCTTTGAATTTCACCGCCGGGTCTAACTTTTCTTTCAACTTTTGTTCCACCATCTCCGGCACGAGGCCTTCTATGGATCCTCCTAGGCGCCCGACCTCGCGCACCAGGCGCGAACTCAGGTAGGAATATTTTTCCGCCGGCATCATGAACACCGTCTCCAGTTCAGGATGCAACTTGCGGTTCATCAATGCCATCTGCAATTCGTATTCATAATCGCTGATGGCGCGAATGCCACGCAAAATCGCACTTGCATTCACGCGAATGGCATAGTCCACGGTCAGCCCGTCGAAAGTATCCACGCGGACATTCCTGAATCCCGAGGTCAACGCCTCCAGCATGTGCCGCCGCTGGGCCACGCCGAAAAGCGGATTCTTCTCCGGGTTCCGGAGAATGGCCACGATCAGCTCGTCGAAGATTTTGCTGCCCCGCGCAATCAAATCCAGGTGCCCATTAGTTGGCGGATCAAACGAGCCGGGATAGATCGCTATGACTTTTTTCAAACGTCCTCGCAATACGCTTGTACGGGAACTGTAATGATTTTATTCGGCGGGCAGCAGAGAAGGCAATCTCTGGAAGTGCGCCCAAAGCCTAAGCTCGTCTCGCCGCTGGGCTTATATCCACTGCGTTTTCAGCTCCTCGCAAACTTTGCCGCGAAACGATCGATTGCAGCCAGCAATCGAGGGCTTGCAATGCTAGTGCACACTGCTTCTTGTGCCGCTCCTGGCGGTCGCGAATCCGGGTTTCAAGCGGCGGCAACAGGTCAAAAGTGATGTTCGCCGGCTGAAAGCTCTTGGCATTTGCATGGGTTACATAGTGGATTAAAGAACCAAGTGCGGATTCCCGCCCGGGCGCTATGGCCTGATTCCCTATGATTAACGCGGCAGCGTGAATGCCAGCAAGCATTCCCGTAGCAATGGATTCCACATAGCCTTCTACGCCGCAAATTTGCCCAGCAAATAGAATTTGCGGATGCTGGCGCATCTGCAAATTCTCGTTCAAGAGAGTTGGCGAGTTGATATAAGTGTTGCGGTGGATCTGGCCATAGCGCAGGAATCGCGCGTTTTCGAGGCCAGGGATGAGCTGCAGCACGCTGGCCTGATCGCCAAACTTCAAGTGGTTTTGGAAACCTACCAGATTGTAGGAATCGGCACGGAGATTTTCCTGCCGCAGCTGGACGACGGCATAAGGCGGCTTTCCCGTGCGCGGGTCTTTTAACCCGACCGGCTTCATCGGCCCAAAGCGCAATGTGTCGCGGCCACGGCGCGCGATCTCCTCAATGGGCAAGCACGATTCGAAGTAGTTCAGCTTCTCCCAATCGCGCTCTTCTACCGGCTGCGCCGCAAGCAGCGCGTCGTAAAAGCGGTCGTATTCTTCCTTCGTCATGGGGCAATTGATGTAGTCGGCGGTGCCTTTGTCGTAACGCGCCGCCAAATACACTTTTGCCATATCAATGGAATCGGCCTCCACGATGGGGCTGATGGAATCGTAAAAATATAAATGCGGATTGCCCGCGGCTCCCCCGCCATTCGCCACGCTGTTTTCCGATAATGAATCGTCCGTGGGCGCATCGGATTGCGGCGGAGCTTTGGTTAACCGCGCAATTTGTTCGGACAACGAGTCTGACGTTAGCGGCCCTGTGGCAATGATGGTGAGTTGGCCCTCGTCAATCTCCGTGACCTCTTCGCGCCGGATTGTAATCAGCGGCTCGCCTGTAATCGCAGCCGTCACCCGCCCGGAGAATATTTTCCGGTCTACAGCCAAAGCGTGCCCGGCAGGTACGGCGGATTCCCGCGCGAGTTCAATAAGCAGCGATCCCGCGCGCCGCATTTCTTCCTTCAGCAACCAGGGCGCTGTGTTTTCGCTTTCTGATTTCAGAGAATTCGAGCAGACCAGCTCGGCAAAATCGCCCGTCTGGTGCGCCGGTGTCGAACGGACAGGCCGCATCTCATAGAGTTCGACAGGAACTCCACGGCGGGCGCACTGCCATGCCGCTTCCGATCCGGCCAGGCCCGCGCCGATGATTTTTACGTGGTTCAAGATTTTTCCTGGGCTAATTTATGGATGCATTCGTGCTGATTTTTTCATGAATGAAACGGTCTGGACGAAGCGCAATAAACGGCAGACCTGAACGGCTCATATGCTGGAACAACGACCGCGCTACCCTTCTGCCAGTTCTTTCGCCCGTTGTGTAGCCTTTACCACTGCTTTAATCAAGGTCACGCGGAGCTTACCTTCTTCCAGTTCCAGAATGCCGTCAATCGTGCAGCCCGCAGGCGTTGTGACTGCGTCTTTCAGCAGCGCAGGGTGGTCTCCGGTCTCAAGCACCACCGTGGAAGCTCCGAGCGCCGTCTGCGCGGCAAGCAGCGTCGCAATGTCCCGCGGCAATCCAACCTTCACGCCCGCTTCCGCCAGAGATTCCAAAATGATGTAGATATAAGCCGGGCCGCTGGCGGAAAGCCCAGTCACCGCGTCCATGTGTTTCTCATCCACAACCACCGTGCGCCCCACGGCTGAGAAGAGCGCGCTCGCTGTTTCCAGGTGCTGCGCGGAGGCGTATTTTCCTTTGCAAAAAGCCGTCATTCCCACTCCCAGCACGCAAGGAGTGTTGGGCATGGCGCGAATCACAGGAATTTCGTGCTTTACCGCCTCTTCAATTTGCCGCGTGGAAACAGATGCCGCCACCGAGATCACAATTTGATTGCTGTTCAGGTTGGGCCGGATTTGCTGCATCACGTCAGCCACCACCTGCGGCTTCACGCATACAAAAATAATGTCGGCCCCTTTGACCGCCGCAAGGTTGGCGGTACTTACGGAGACGCCAAATTTTTGGCTGAGTTCACGCGCCTTTTCTTCGTGCTGCACGGTAGCGGTTGTGTTGGAAGGCGAGAGCAGTCCTTTCTCCAGCATTGCCCGGAGCAGAATCCCGCCCATCTTTCCCGCTCCTAAAAAAGCGGCCCGTTTGTTCAGAAGGTTAGAAGCCATTGCGCATCCCCTCGTGTGTAGTTGAATCTTACAGTCTAGCGTAAAGCGCGCACGCTGGCGGGGACATTCGGCGCAGGGGCAAAAAGAGGGCGCACGAATACCACATCGCAAACGGGACGCGCGCCTCTTATTGTGGGCAACCAGCTTGAAGCAATGATGGCAATCGGGCGCAACGCGGATTCCGGCGACCGAAGATTTATTGCACCGTCAGCTTTACAACCGCTGAATGGCTCAATGTGCCGGAAGTTGCCGTCACTGTGATGGAGTAGGTCCCCGCCGAGGTCCCAGGCTGACCGCCTCCGGTTCCGGTGCTGGCGGGAGCGGTCCCGTTCCCACTCAAACCTGAGCCGCAGGAAGACATCACAAGGACCAACAGCACCAATACCCCCATCAGGAACCATGGAGAGAATCGCCGCGTGCGTTTCCGCCGCCGAGCGTCCGCGACGAAAATCATTCCGAACGGCGCAATCAGCACCAGCGCGAAAAGATGCAAGCGACGTGTTGGGATGGATGCGGCAACGGAAGCCGTAGTGGTGATCGTCAGCACAGCCGTCGCCCCGGAACTGCCCTGCGTTGCAAGCGATGGCGTCACCGTGGGCGGAGTAATCGAACATGTGCTCAGGTTGGGCAATCCGGAACATACATTGGAAAATGCTACCGGGCCGGCAAATCCCGCCGGACTAATGCTGATGGTGTATTGCGCCAAAGTTCCCGCAACAATCGTTTGCGACGGAGGAGTTACCGTAATCGCAAAATCATTTGCAGCCACCACTGTGAACGGAATCGTGAGGACATGACTTTTACCCGAGGAAGCGCCTGTAAGCGTCAACGAATAGTTACCCGGGGTCAGGTTTGTAGCATCCACAGTCACCGTGGCGGCGGTTGTAGTTGTTGTATTCAAACTCACGCTGCTGGGTGACACGCTGCAAGCGGAAGAGCACGTCAACGCGACGTTATCAGCGAATCCATCCTGCGCGGTAATGTTGATGGTAGCGCTGGCCTGGGCACCCATCCTGATCGCGGGCAAAGGGGCCGCCTGGCTCAATAGAAAATCGGGATTCAACGTCACAGTAAGCGCAAGATTTTGTGACTTCGCCGCGGGCGCGCCGTCCACATTGGCCACAATTGAGACCGTGCTCGCTCCAACCGCTGCGGATGCCGGAACCGCAATCGTCACATTCGCATCCAGCGGAGCCGATGACCCAGGGTCCACCGTTGCGGATGGATTGAACGTACAGGTTGCTCCCGCAGGCAGACCGGTACAGCTTAAATTCACCGGCAAGCTAAATGATCCGAGGCCGCTTACCTGAAAGGCAACCGGAGATGACGCCGTGCCCCGTGGAACCGTTACGCTTCCCGGCGAGGGAGCGCCAATCGCAAAGTCTATGACGTGCACGGCTGCCGCAAGCGAGTGGGTCGTTGTATTGGGATCGTCCCCCGATCCGTGCGCCTCGAAGAAATAATCTCCAATTGCGCCCGTTGCCGTCAGCGTAAATGGGGTACCTGAACTTGAAGGAACAAACGGCGTAGCGGGCGCGAACGAGCACACGGCTGGCGGAGAAGTGCTGCCGGCAGTGCAGGTCAGCGTAACGTCTGCGTTGTAGCCGTTGAACGCGCTGACGGTACCGTTGAAGGCCGCTGTCTGGCGCGGAAAAATATCCTGCGAAACCACAGGCATTGCGATCTGGAAGTCCGGCCCGGTGGGCAGGGGGAATTCCCAAATTCCGCGGCCATAGGTGGAAGCACGCAACCGCTTGATTCCGCTCCCCGTAAAAATCTGCAGGGCGGTTACAGGAACGTCCGGCAAGAAACCCGCGATTCCCGAACTGCTGGCCGGGCCTACTTGTGTCCACGCCGGATTTGACGTGGGACTGGAAAATACTCCCGCATCGGTCCCTGCGTATAAAGTGCTGGTTTGCGGATCGAGCGCGAGCGCATCCACAGGAGCATCCGGCAGCGCGGAAGCACCTGATCCCGAGAAATCGGTCCATGAAACTCCGGCGCTCGTAGTCTTCCACACCCGCGAGACATGAAATCCCATGATCGCCGTATACGCCGTGTGCCCGGTGCCGTCACTTGAATCAAGAGCAATACTCGAAATCGGAAAATTATTGGGGTTGGTCGCGCCGGTTCGTTCTACCCACGACGATGGGCCGCCTGCCGCATTCGTTGTTACCCAGACTCTTCCCGATTTTTGCGATGCTGATCCCGCATTAGGTCCGAGTCCATCCGTACCGGCATAAATCACATTGGAAAAACCGTTGCTGTCCCTCGGGCCGCCCACGGCCAGCGCTCGCACTTTGTTGATTTCAGCTCCAGTGCATCCTCCCGAGCCTGTCTCGAAGCTGCTGCTCAGCGCAGTAAAACCGGTACCTGTTCCCGCTCCCCGCCATACGCGGCACGTGCCCACAATCAGTTCGCTCGTTTTCGCCTGCGGATCGAGAACATAAGGCGTAAATACTCCGGCCTGATCTCCGCCGAGCTTCGATGCCGTAACAACCATTGAGAAGTCCGATGAACGGCATGCGCTTGCTTTCGTGCAGCGCTGGATGCTGACGCCGGAATTTTCTGTAAACCACTCCGGCGGGCTGCCGGAAAAAATCGCCGTGTAGCCTCCATCGCTGCCATTCACCGGAGACCATGTGGGGCCACTCTCAGCCGATCCAATTGCCAATGAACCATTACTTTTCGTTCCTGTCAGGATCGTGTTCATGTCCGGCGTGGATTGCGCGAAGCTGACCACTTGGGCTAGAGAGCCGAGTGTCTGGTTGAGATCATCGAACTGGTTGGCAGAGCCACAGGTCCCGGTATTCAGTCCGGTAAATCCATCCAGCGCGCGATAGACTCCTCCATCATTGGCAAAGTACATGACGTCTTTGGCGCCCACGACCAAAAAATCTACCCCGTGTTGATTGGGATGCACATGCGCCGTAGAGGCCAGCGGCGAACATCCATACGCGTGCGTCAAATTCACAAACTGATTGGCACCGGTGCTGCTGCAATCCGGCACGACACTGTTGATTTGGCATTTGTAGATATTGACCGCGCCCGCGTAAAGATCGGTTGCAGTAGCGCCGTTCGGAACTGCTGCCAGTTCCATTCCATAAAGCGCGTTGGCAGTGCCGCATCCGGCAAAGGGATCGCCGCAATTTGTAATGCCGCTGTCATGGATGGGCTGCCAGGAGGCGCCCGCATCTTTGCTCTGCCATATATGCATGTCGGTATTCGCGGCATCCACATACCACGCATATATTTCATTCCGTCCCGGAACCACGGCCAGCTCTCCGCGATAAATGGGACATGCATTCGACGCCGGAGTTGCCGGGCAAACGCTGCTTGCGAGCAGTGCGCCGCCCGGCTGGCTTGCCAGCCGCGTCCAATTCGCGCCGTCGGCGGATGAATAGAATCCGTGGAAACGGACTGCAGCAAAAAACCTATTTGCGGTGGCGTCATATGCCACAGATGTTGCCGATTCCGGAACTGCCGCCACACTGCCGTCGTTGAGCACTGCGAAATTCCAGGTTTGGCCTGCGTCGGTGGAGTAGTACAAGCCACGATTCTGTGCTGAAGGGTCAAGCAGGCCACTCGTGATCCCATGCGCTGTGGCCGTAGTCGCAGCCACCACAATCTGATTATTGGTGCTGCTGAATGCGATTCTGCTGAATCCCAGCCCGGCAAAAGATTGCCCTGTTGTCGCCTGTGTGATCAGCGTCCAAGTGTTGCCGCCATCCTGCGAGCGCAATATTCCACGCCCGTAGTAGGAATCGCCGGAGCTGTTGGCCTCTCCCGTGCCTGCCAGAACCACGCTCGTAGATGGATTGCTGTTCCCCGGCTGGATCGCGATGGTTCCAATGGCTAGCGTCGGCTGGTTGTCGGTCAGCGGCTTCCATACTATGTTCGCCGGGTTTGGACTGGCCGATCCGGCATTGACCGACTTCCATACTCCGCCGTTGGCCGCGCCTATATAAACCGTATTGCCACTCTTGTCCGCCGGATCAATGGCGACAGAAGTCACGCGCCCGGCAACAACGCCATAGTCTTGCAGGCCTGTTCCTGAAGCATCGGATGGAGATGCTATCGGTCCAAGGGGGGTCCATCCCGGCGCTGTCTGAGAAAACAGGGGCGCATTGCAGATGGCTACAAGGGCCGGAATCGCAATGGCCCGCAGAAGCTGAATATGCAAGCGTTCCCGACGCCGCGAAATGTTGAGCAGGCTCGAGAAATTGAATCTGAAAAGCGGTATAAGCATGAGCCCGGCCATAGCCCCGTTTCTGGTGGCTCCGCAGACGAACCCGGGAAAGCGGTCAATCATCGCCGGAGCTGTTCTGGTGAACCTTCTTTTTGCAGTTAAAAGCCTTGCAGTACTGCGGAAAAGTGCGGATGACCAAAAATCACGCTTTGTTCGGGCATCTATGCTGTGGAAAAAGCAATTGCGGTATGCAAAGAACCGGGAATGGGCTTCACTTCCACCATTACGGAAGGCCCAACTGCTTTGTCTTCAGTTACTTGTCATAGTTCTTCCGTTCATTTCCAATATTTTCGGCACAAGTTTTTCGATGGTGTCGAACTATTTCCTTTCAAGGAGTTGAAAATGCGTAAGTTACTCAGCTTTTCGCTGTTTCTGGGGCTGCTCTTGATGACTACCCTAGCCCTGGCAGAGCCCAAAGCAGAGATTTTCGGCGGTTATCAGTACACTCACCTGGATGCGGGCACCAACGCCAATGGCTGGAACGCCGCTCTGACCGGTAATTACAACAACTGGTTCGGCATTCGGGCCGACCTCAGCGGCGCGTACAAATCCGGATTCAAGTTCCACACCTATACCTTCGGCCCCGAAGTCGCTATGCGGCTGCCGGTTCTGAAGCCCTTTGCTCATGCGTTGTTTGGAGGCGGAACCGCCTCTGGCGGCGGGGTTAGCAATACCGGGTTCGTTATGCTGTACGGCGGTGGCGTGGATATGGGATCGGGCCCGATAGCGTGGCGCCTGGGTCAATTCGACTGGATGGTCACCCGTTTCAACGGATTTACCGACAAAAAGAACGTCCGCTTCTCAACCGGCATCGTGCTTCGCTTCTAGATTTGTAAGTCGCCGTGCATCGCAAGTTAGCGCTTCAGGGGAACAGTCGGACACCGGCTGTTCCTTTTCTCCTCAATCTTCAACAACTTACCCCTAAGCATCCCTGCGGTCGGGCTAAGCAGATCAGATTCCAACACACGATACCTCTGCATTACTCATGTAATGAGGGTAGGTATGCTCTCTGGCTGACGGCAACATAAGAACGCTCTAACCTATAGATCATCGCTATGGAATGGCGCGTAGGCACACGTGTGGGCCGGTATGAAATCATCGCGGAAATTGGCCGCGGGGCAATGGGATTGGTGTACCAGGCGCGCGATCCGAAAATTGATCGTCTGGTCGCGATCAAAACTATCTGCTTGATTGGCCGCGAAACTGACGACGAAGCTGAATATCGGGAACGCTTCTTCATGGAAGCCAAAACTGCCGGACGCCTTTCGCATCCCGGTATTGTCACAATTTTTGACGTAGGTGAAGAGCCGACGACGCGCGAACCCTATATCGTCATGGAGTATGTGGCTGGCCAGTCCCTGAGCAAACTTCTGAATGCGCAAAACAAAAAGCTGCCCACGGGAGTGGCGCTCCGGCTGGTGCAGGAATTGGCCGAGGCCCTCGACTACGCCCACTCGCAGGGAGTTGTGCATCGCGATATTAAGCCCGCCAATATTCTTGTGACCCGCGATGGCCATGCTAAAGTCGCGGATTTCGGAATAGCGCGCTTGAACGTCGCGCACATGACGCAGCCCGGAGAAATCCTGGGCAGTCCGGCATATATGGCGCCGGAACAATTAAGCGGCGAAGGGGTGGATGCGCGCTCCGATCTATTTTCTGTTGGCGTAATTCTTTACACAATGCTGACTGGCTTCCGCCCGTTCCAGGGAAACAGCGCCACTACGGTGTGTTTCAAAGTAGTCAACCGGGAACCGATTCCTGTAAGCGCCCTCGATTCCGAGCTTCCCGCCGAGCTTGACCGGATTGTTCGCAAGGCCATGGCAAAAGAACCTACAGAACGGTACCAATCCGGGGGAGAGCTGGCGCGCGACATCGAAGCTCTGCGAACATCCGATAAACCCACGCAGAGCGAAGAGGATTTACTCCCGGGCCTGGTCGCCGCCATGGAAAACCCGGCTCTTGCAAAAGATGCCACTCCGCCTGTTCTGCCAACAGGCGCTGACAGCGACCGGGATTCATTTGTCGCCGCACACATCTCGTTCGTAAACGAAGCCAGGTCTTCCGCCAGCTTTTCAGGCGTTCCGCACAGCGCTTCTTCCACGCAGCGCCGGAACGTTCCGCTACGCTCGCGGGGCATTACACTGGTAGCAACTCTTGCACTAGCCCTCGGGATTTTATATTTAGGCTGGTTAGGACTACCGGACCGCTGGAAGATTTCTGCGGCAAACTTCCAATATCCCCGGCAGGTTGTCAGTTCCGACTGGGCCACCGGTATTCAAAATGCTGCCAGGCAGGCAGCGATTGTGCCGGATGCTCTATTGCAGCCGGTTAAGACCCGGCCGAAATCCCGCGCCGCCAGGCTTGTTTCGGTCTCGGCGAAAATTGGCGAAAGTAAAACTGCGCCTCCGCCGGCCCAGGCGGCAGAATTACAAATAGATATTCAGCATCCTTTTGGGCAGGGCAGCGCCACGATCTGGCTCGACCGGGAGGTGGTCTTCACAGAGGCTATTCACGGACAAAACAAACCTTTTGCGCTTCTATTTCACACAATGGAAGGAACGGTGCGCAGCAGCTTAAAAGTTCTTTCCGGGGCGCATCAGATTCACGTGCGCGTGCAATCGCCCGCCGACCACTACGACCAATCAAAAACCATTGATGTGCGGTTGGATTCCGGTACTGGAAATGTTCTGCATGTAGTTTGCGACAAGCATCATAGCGTGTTGCAGTTGGCCTTGCAGAAACAGGCATCCCCTGGTGCGGCGCAGTGATCCCGATAGCCTTCCGAAGCGTCCGCGGTATTGCGGCCACGTACTCTCTCTGAAAAAATACGGCAGCCACGCGGCTGCCGTGCCCAGAGTAACTTGGAAAAAATTAGAAGCGGATATGCGGCCCGAACGTGACGCGCAGATTGTTGAACGTCCCGTTATCCACATAGATCTCATCGCCCACATCCAAACGTAGGCCAATCGGCCCCCAGAAGCCTTCAATACCAGCGCCCGGATACGCAGCGAAGCGGGTGGTTCCGTTGGAAATACTGTTTCCAATATTGGTGATGCCCGTAGTTACGCTGGAATTGGAGCTACTGAAATTAATCAATCCCACTTTGCCGGTAACAAATACGCGGAATGGGCTGGAGCCGCCAAACTGAAATTTTGGTCCGAACAAGGCTGTGATGGGGCGAAGGCGTGAGCGCACAAATGTGGACGTGCCTCCGGTCGAAGTGGTGGTCGTAAAATTCCGTTCGAAATCGTAGTTTACTTCAGCCTCAATGGCCGTGAATGAACTCACGTTGAAGGCCACTCGTCCGCCAATACCAACAAAATTGGAGTCGGGAGTGCTCGGTGAAAAGCGGAGATAATCCGCAAAAACTCCGACTTCGGCATGGTTATATGTGCCCTGCGCCATAACCAGAGAGGGCGCTGCCAGGCATACGCTCAAAATTGCAAACCAAACAATGCGTTTCATTACTTGCGTTCTCCTTCGTATTGACTTCATCGCTCTCACCTCAGCAGCGGTCCAGGCGTGCCTTGAATCGCGCCATTTGTAATCACGCTTTGGATGCCAGGGAGAAGAGCAGAGGTTGGGAGCAGGAGCGTAGCTTATTTCTCTAAAAGCCTGATTGAATAAGGGTTTGCCTGTACAAGTTGGATTGAAGTCTGTAGTAAACCTTAGGCGCTGTTTGCGGCCTTGCGGCTCAATGCATACGGAGCGGCATTTAATGGACGTTAACGACCAAATATGATTTTGATCTTTGTGTTTTTCGACACGCTCGGATATGATTCGCGGAAGTTTAGTTTGGGAAGTTTTGCTCGAGGGGGGCAGAGATGGGTACTCGCGCAAATGGATCCCAGTCACTTCGAAGCTGAGTCGGAACTGCGCCGCTACGAGGCCTTGCTGCAAATGGCCGATCTGGTAGTGCGCCCCAGCAGTTTAAGCGATCTTTTTTCCGATTTCACTGAACGCCTCCGCCAGTATATCTGCTTTCACCTCATCAACTTCGTGATGCATGAACCTGCAGAAAATGTGATGCAGCTCTATTTTTGGCGAGGCAAGGATGTGAAATTTGAACCCAGAAGACTGGCGCTGGATCAGTCACCCAGCGGATGGGTCTGGCAGCATCAAGTTCCTTTAGCCATAGAAAATTTAACGACAGAAACCAGGTTCGGGGAGGGAATCAGCATCCTTCGTGCCGCCGGCATGCAGGCTTATTATGTTTTCCCGGTGACTGCGGGAGAGAGGCGTTTAGGCGGTATGGGGTTGGCATGCGCCCATCCGAATGTCTACGCTGAAAATGACATCCGCTTTCTACAGCGCGTTGCGGAATTGATGGCTCTCGCGCTTGAAAACGCTCTCACGCGCGGCGCATTGCAGCAGGAAAAAGAACGCCTGCAAATGCTGTTGCAGGTGAACAGCACCCTTGTTGCGAATCTGGATGTACAGAAGCACTTTCCCGCAATCTCTGACTATATTCGGAAAGTTATCAGGCATGATTTCGCGTCGGTAGCTCTTTATGACGAAAGCTCCCAATCCCTGCGGAAATATGCCTTCCATCATGGCCCCGGGTACGAAATTTTCAAAGTTGGAGATTCCTACTCCTTGCGGGATAGCACTTCGGGCCAAGCGTTTCTGGCCAAACATGCCAAGGTGTTTCACAGCAAAGAATTGCAGGCCTTTTCTTCGGACGTCACGCGGAAACTTTTGGCTCATGGAGTCAAGTCCATCTGCTGCATTCCACTGGCTACGCGAAAAGGCACGATTGGAGTCATGAGCCTGGCCAGCAAGGAAGATGACGCTTTTGTCTCCCAGGACGTGGGGCTGCTTAAGCAAATTGGATCCCAGATCGCAATCGCCCTCGATAACGCCCATGCTTACCGCGAAATAAGGACGCTCAAGGATAAACTGGCGGAAGAAAAGCTTTACCTCCAAGGCGAGATTAACTCCGGGACGAATTTTGAAGAAATCGTGGGCGAAAGCCCGCTCCTGCGCAATGTTCTGGACCAGGCAAGAACGGTTGCTCCGAGCGACGCCACCGTGCTCATTCTCGGAGAAACGGGTACCGGTAAAGAACTGATCGCCCGCGCTATTCATCGTCTGAGCACCCGCAAGGACGGCAGTTTCATCAAGCTGAATTGTGCGGCGATTCCCACCGGCTTGCTGGAAAGCGAACTCTTCGGCCATGAAAAGGGGGCGTTTACTGGGGCCATCAGTCAAAAGATTGGACGCCTCGAACTGGCGGACAAGGGTACGCTCTTTCTTGACGAAGTGGGGGAAATCCCGCTCGAACTTCAGCCAAAACTGCTTCGTGTTTTACAGGACCAGGAATTCGAACGGCTGGGAGGAACGCGAACTTTGCGCGTCAATATCCGGCTGGTGGCCGCTACAAACCGCGACCTGGAAAAAAGTATCGCCAATAAAGAATTCCGCAGCGATCTTTTTTACCGGCTGAATGTCTTTCCTATACGCCTGCCTGCCCTGCGGCAGCGCAAACAGGACATTCCCGCCCTGGTGCGCTATTTTGTGCAAACGTATGCACGGCGCATGAACCGCCAAATTGAAACCATCCCTGCTGAAGCCATGAATGCCCTTATGGCCGCCGACTGGCCCGGCAATATACGGGAGCTGGAGAACATCATTGAGCGCTCCGTGATCTTGTCTCCGGGAAGAACCCTCAATGTTCCGTTAACGGAATTACAACGGCCAGTGTCTTCTACCGATGTTGCTCACACATTGGAAGCGCTGGAGCGCCAGCATATTGTCCGCGCACTGCGCGAAACCCGGGGTGTAGTGGCCGGCCTGCACGGCGCGGCCGCCCGTCTGGGGTTGAAGCGGACAACTTTGCAATCGCGTATGCAGCGCATGGGAATCTCCCCCGACGAATATAAAAACTGAGCAATCTGTTTTCTTTGATGCAGCGAGGTCTCCGTGTTCGCGTAGCGCCGGCGTGCCGTCGGCTCTCTGAATCCCCCCTATGCCGCCGGACGGCAGCGCTGCTGTTTATCTTCCGCAAAGGTCAACGAGGCTTCTCTCTGCGGTTCGAGAATGAATTCTCCCCTGCTCCGAACCTTCACAATGCCGAGTCATCGGCATTTGTGCCGCATAGGCGTCACTAAATCAAAAGTTCCCATCCCGGATCGGGACAAAACTGCCCATATTTTCATGCACTTCGGCAACCTGTCATTTTGGAACTAAGGCTGCTGTGGAAATCACGTCTCCCGGTTAGTTGTCCAAACTAATTCTGAGGAAATTCGCGTGAACCAAACCGCTGCGGGACTCTCAGCCAAGTCCTGGACGGGAAACACCGAAGCTATACCTGGAGCCCTCCCCCTTATAAACCAGGTGGCTTCTGAGTGTTGTGCGCCGCCCGCGGCGAATGAGCCAAAGCCACGGTACAGGAAATTTCATGAGCAGACGCTTGTCTCTCTCACCGGGACATCTCCCGATCCCTTGTACCTGTTCCACTGCGGCCTGGAGTGGCAGCGGCGCGCCGACGCGAGTTCCGGCTGGGAACTGGTGCAGGGGCTGCGCTCCTGGGACCCGGCGGTGCGGATTTTGTGCGCTGGAATGCTGGCGCAAACCGAAAATGCGCAAATCAGCACGCGGGACTTGCGCCGCAGTAAAGCTCTGAATCGCGGAAAAGTTGGGGTTTTGGGAAATTCCAGCATCACTGAGGTGATTGAAATGAGGACTTCGTACGGAATGGAAGCAGGAAAATGCACGGCCTGCAAATTTCGCCAGGCAAAATGGTTCTGCTCCTTTTCTTCCGATGTGCTGAAAACCTTCAGCAACTCGACCCGGCCCAATATCTACCCCCAAGGCGCTCTGTTGTTTGTGGAGGGCCAGATGCCGCGCGGCGCTTTCGTGCTATGTTCCGGCAAAGTAAAGCTCACCACCACCTCGCGTGATGGCAAGATGCTGATCCTCAAAGTCGCGGAAGCCGGAGAGGTACTGGGTTTGAGCGCGGCCATCTCGGGCACTCCGTTTGAAGTGACGGCGGAAACAGCCGGGACCTGCCAGTTAAACTTCGTGGAGCGCGAAATGCTCCTCCGTATGATGGAAAAAAACGGAGAGGTCGCCTTGCGCTCGGCCCATGCCTTGAGCACGGAATTCCAGACGATGTACCGCGACGTGCATGATTTGGTGCTGGCGCGCTCTTCCGCCGGCAAGCTGGCCAAGCTGCTGCTTTCATGGATTTCGACGCACAAAATAGAAAGCACCAAAATGGACACCGAAGTCCGCGTGCAGGCCGCCGCTACCCATGAAGAAATGGCGCAAATGATTGGCGCGTCGCGTGAAACGGTGACCCGCCTGCTAAGCGATCTGAAGAAAAAAGAATTGATCCGGCTGGAAGGGTCAATCCTGGTAATCCGCAACCGGACGGCTCTTGAAGCAATCGCAGCCTAAAGCGATTATTGCTCAAATCTTCATTTTCGAAGCCCTGCTACACCCATCATCCGGCCAGTCTTGCCATTTCCCGCGCGATGGGAAAACAATAAATCCGTATGGCACGATGTGCAGAGCGGCGATGCCTCAATGTTTTTCGCGGGAACTCCGGCGTCCATGAGCTGGCGGCGGTTGGCCTCGACGAGATCAAGAAAAATATTTTTTGGCAATTCGCTGTGGCCGGGCGCGCGGGCCGTCAAAAACAGTAACGGATATCTTTCGCGGATCGGCTCCGAATCCTTGGTTTCATGGAACAGTTCCTGCGCCCAGGCAAATTGCGACTCAAACTGGCTGCGCACCTCCGGCCCAACCGTATAACAGCAATTGTGAATGCCGGGACCGATTGCCGCCCGAATGTCCCACGAACTGCTGCCAAACTCCCGCCGCATCTCCCCCACGCCCTTTTCCACGATGCGCTTCAGCGTCCCGCGCCAGCCGGCATGGAAAACACCCACCGCGCGGCGCTTTGCATCCACCAGCACCACAGGCAAACAATCAGCCGCCTGCACCGCTAGCAGCAAGCCTGGAGTATCGGTGATCAAGCCATCCCCCGCGAACGGCTCTTCGTTGCGATTAACTTCGGTGGGCTTCACAACGTGGTGAATGATGTCGGAATGAATCTGCCGAAGTGTAACCATCGGCCAGGAGCGTTTGTTCGACGCCGCGCCAAGCTTTTTCAGGAATTCCGCCCGATTGCGCTCGACATTAGAGCGGGAATCGTCTTTGGTAAAACCTAAATTCAGTGAATTTCCGCCATACGCACGCGAGAAGCCACCCGGCCGCGTGCTAAAACCATGGATGAGCCACGGAAGAGAAGCAAGGCCTTTCATACGAATCACGGCGGACTTATGGGAACTCAGTGTTTTTACGGGCACATTGTTATCTTAACGGATGCGGAGGTAACAGAGGCGTACCCGTCATTGAATAGGTGATGTCCTCTTCTGCGGATAGAATACTCGCAGCATGATTGCTCATCTTCGCGGCAAATTGCTCAGCAAGCATCCGAACCAGGCCATTGTAGAGGCGGGAGGCGTCGGCTACGACGTGACCATCAGCGTGTCCGCATTCTCCGAATTGCCCGCGCCCGGCAGCGAAGTCGCGTTCTTTATCCACACGCATGTCCGCGAAGATGTGATCGCGCTTTATGGTTTTTTGCGCACGGCGGAGAAGCAGCTTTTTGAAAAATTGATAACGGTCAGCGGGATTGGCCCCAAACTCGCCATCACCATTTTGAGCGGAATGGCGGCAAATGACCTGGCAGCGGCCATTCGTGGCAATGATCTCGCGCGGCTCACGCGTATTCCGGGCATTGGGAAAAAAACAGCCGAGCGCATGGTACTGGAGCTGCGCGATAAGCTTCCAGCGCAAGACACAGAGTCCTCCACGGCAACTCCCGCAACCACGCCGATGCAGGAAGATGTCCTTTCGGCGTTGACCAATCTCGGTTATCAGCGGCCCGCCGCCGAAAAAGCGGTTGCCGCGGTCACGGCAAAAGGGACATCAACAGATTCATTCGAGGAATTGTTCCGGCAGGCTCTGGCCGCACTCACACGATAATCCAATGACCTCCTTTCAAAGTAAGTTCGAGCAAAATAATGTTCGTAGAGCAATAACTTGTTTGCAATTCTCCGCGTTTTTGATCGTGTTTCTCAGCTCCTTTGTCGCAGCACAAGCTGCCGCACCGAGTGGAGTTCCGCCTGCGCGGCTGGCCCATCTGCGCCGCGGCATCAACCTGAGTGGATGGTTCGCGCAGGTCTACGATCCGCGCGGTTACAGTCAGGAGCATCTGCAAAGCTGGGTGACGGCCAGCGATATGTCGCGGATCAAATCCATGGGCTTTGATCACGTTCGCCTGGGCGTGAATCCCAAGCCTCTATTTAACGCGCGGGAGCCGGAGAAAATTCCAGCGGCATATTTGGGATATTTAGACGCTGCCATAAAAATGGCGCTTGATCATGGTCTGGCGGTCGTGCTCGACATCCACCCCGACGGCGATTTCAAGGCCTCGCTGAAGGATGACACTTCCGTGCTGGAGTTCACGGATTTCTGGCGCGCGCTCGCCGCCCATTATTTTTCGTGGGACCCGGACCGTCTGTTTCTCGAAATCATGAATGAGCCGGAGATGCAGGACCCTTACCGCTGGCTGGGAATCGAAACGAAAGTCGCAGCCGCAATCCGCGCAGCCGCGCCGCAACACACAATCATCGTCGCCGGAGCGAGCTGGTCCGATGATGATGACCTT
>JAICKN010000081.1 GCA_025927855.1 Terriglobales bacterium | reverse complement strand
GTGATTCGGCAAATCTTTCACCCACAGTGAATTCCAATCCAGATTCCCTCTGCAGGAGGCTGCCATGGGCCGTTCCCTTGAAACTCCGTTCGATAGCATTGAAAATGCCCAGGATTACATCCGTTTATTGTCTGAGGCGATAGCGGAAGCCAAAGAGGACGTTCAGCAAGACATTGCCTTGGCGACTAAATCGAAATTAGAACGCCGCCTGCAGGCCCTGCAGTTGGTGAACTTCAAACTGGAAAAGCTGGATACAGCCCTGAAGAGCAGCAGCCGCACTTTGAATGACCTGCGGACGCTCCGCCGCTTGCTGCTTGAAGAACGTGGAGAAGGCTCGCTGGTGGGTGCGGCGCAGGAAAGAGCAGGACGCGAATCCAGTTCACTCCGGGAATTCGATACCTTCGAATAATTTGTAATTGTCCAGATTCGTGGGCGGAGCGAAAAAGCACGCCACCTTCATTTCTTCATTCCCCGAATTCTGCAACATGTGAACAGCGCCGCGCGGGAAGAGCACGGCGCAGCCCTGGTTTACCGGCTCCACCACTCCGTCAATCATTACCCGGCCCGAACCTTGAACAACGTAGATAATTTCCTCCCCATTCGGATGAGAATGCGCAGGGCGCACCGTTTCTCCCGGAGCAACCTGAATCACGCACATGGTGCAATGCTGCGCGTTTGTGTTTTCCTGCGTAACTATCCAGCGCAAAGCGCGGCCCGGCAGGTCGAGAGCTTCAACGCTCTTTTCGTCCACAATGGGCAATTTGTTCGGTTTCTTCTCGGGCATCTATAGCTCTCCCATGCCGGCAAGAGAGCCGGCGCTACAACTTACTTTCGGGCGCCGAGGGCGCTTTCGACGGAATCGGCAAGCGCGCTCGGAGTCAGGCCAAAGGCAGCGATCAGCTCTTCATACGTTGCGGAGTGAATGAACTGCGGCTGGCCTTCCGAATTCAGCGTATTGATCGTAAGGACGCACTCCAGATCTTTTAGTTCCGTCCGCATCCTGCCTTGATAAAGCGCTTTCAAAAAATTCTGCCAAAGATAACCGTTGTTCTGTTCGGCGAAAATCAGAATTTTATGGGAAGCGTAAAGCTGCAATAACAGCTCCCGGTCTACCGACGGCATATCAACGACACCGACTTTAATTCCGCGCTGCGCGCAAATGTCAGCTGCCGCCAGCGCCTCATGTACGCCGCGTCCGCTGCTGATGATCACTGCGCGATCGTTCGCATCTTCGCGAAGGGCATAACCCTTTTGAAAAGAGAAAGTGTAGTCGCTCCCGTAGAGCACGGCCGCGTCGGTCCTCATCAATCGAAGGTAGACCAGACCACGGTTTCCCTCCATGATCCACTTCATGATGGAGAGCAATTGTTGGGGGCATGAAACATCAATGATTTTGAGATGGGCGACGGCTTCGAACGTAGTGTTGTCGTCATTGCCCATGTGAGTGGCGCCATTGGTGCGCGTTTCAAAATTTGCCGCCGTCGCGAGATATGTAAGATCGAGGCCATGCCCCCGGCTCAACCATCCATCTTCGGCTTCGATCGCCTCAAGGCGTTCCTGATGCCCCACCGCCGTCCGGCGCAGCACCTGCCAATTAAAAAACGGGCAGAAGGTGCTGACCCATGTGTTTGAACCCAGCGCCGAAAAGGCTTCGCCCATGAGCATCATGTTGGCCTCGGCCACGCCCGCATTGAGCGCCCGCTGCTGATCTACAGCGGCCACACCGGCTTCCAGACCGCTGGTGGAGGCGAGGTCGGCGTCAATCGAAACAACGCGCGGATCGCGGGCGAAAACTTTCATGGCCGCAGTCACAATCTCCGCCGCCGCGTAGCGCTTTTCAGGATCAAGCTGGGGAAGGGCGGCCGCGTCATACCGGATGCGTTTATCCCGGTCAGGAGCGCGGCGGGTGAGCACCGGGCCGGGCACCGACGCCACGGTCCAGCTTTTGTTCGCATGAAAATCAATTTTCAGGTGCATACTGCGCGCCACTTTGAGGAGCGCATCCCGGATGGATGCGCCTTCCGCCGCCGAATCGAGTTCCTCGAGGTGATGAACGATCTCATCAATACGCCGCTGACGCTGTTCTTTTTGCAAATCAACTTCTTGTGCTACCAGGCTTTCCGGCACTGTGACTTTATGTTTGTTCATAAAGTCTGAAAATGCTCCGTATCCCTTGGTGGCATTGCAAATGATCGCAGTTGGTTTGCCGCTTCGCGGACCGTACTTGAATCGTTCAAGCGCAGCGATTGCGCCGTCGTATTGCGTCGCATCAACGTCGTATGCGTCCCATCCGAATGAGCGGAACACATCATCCAGCTTTGGCATGGGAAAAATCATGCGGTTGTGAATATCGAGCTGACCGTTGTTGCGGTCCACCATCACGCAAAAATTATCGAGATGATGCTGGCCCGCGTACATGACCGCTTCCCATACGGTTCCTTCCTGCAGTTCGCCATCGCCCGTGAGGCAAAAAGAATCGAATCGCGGATTGGTTCGGCCTGCAATGGCAAATCCCTGGGCTACGCCAATGCCTTGGCCCATAGGGCCGGTAGCAATTTGAATGCCGGGCAGTACCGGGCCCGGATGCCCGTTCAGAATGCTTTCATAGGAGCGCGAACGCCGTAGGACCTGTTCATCGAAATATCCGAGATCGGCGTAGATGGAAGCGAGAGTCGCGACTGCATGGCCCTTGCTCAGCGTGAACATGTCCTGCCCTTTTTTGGTTGGGTCTTCTATGTTCAGACGTAGAAATCCTCCGTAAAAAAGAGCGGTCAGCGGGATGACCGCAGAAAACGCCCCGCCCGCGTGCAGGCCTTTATCAATGGCATCGCGGCTCTGCTCAACTGTGGCAATGCGGATATCGGAATCCTTGATGGCGAGCAGCTTGAGAATGCCTTGGTGCAGCAGATACTCCCGGCGGGACAGTGGTCCCCCATCGGGTGGTTGGGCCAAATTCCGATCTGCCGCGCGCTCTGCTCCCGCTTGAAAAATGGAGTGTTTCATTTCCGGCGTCCGTTCCAGCGTCCGTCTTCTCCCGCGTGCATCTTCCGCTTCCGGGGCGTTTTTGTATTCCTCGCGCCAATTTACAAATTAAAATTTTCGCGACCACTCTTTGGGCCAGCGCTCAATCACGATTTTCTTGTCGGTATAGAACTCAATGGCATCCTTGCCTTGACCATGCAGCACGCCCATAAAGCTGTCTTTCCATCCGCTGAAAGGGAAGTAGGCCATGGGCGCGGCAACCCCGATGTTCACGCCTACATTTCCTGTGGGCGCTTCATAGCGGAACTTCCGCGCCGCCGCGCCACTGGAAGTGAAGATCGCCGATGAGTTCCCGTAGGCGCTTTGGGAAAGCGCCTGGATCGCATCGTCAAGCGTCTCCGAGTGGTTCACCGTCAACACCGGGCCGAATATCTCGGTAGATGTGAGCGGATTGGAAGCCGCAACATCCGTCAGGATGGTTGGACTAATGAAGTTGCCCTCCTTGCCGCCATTGAGGCCATTGCGTCCATCCAGGGCTATCTTGCCGCCCTCGTGCAAGCCTTTTTCTACCAGATGAAGAATTCTTGATTTGCTCTCTGGAGTAATCACCGGGCCCATCTGCACTTCTTTTTCCAGCCCGTTGCCGGTGCGAATGTTCGAAGCCATGCCGACAACGGCATCGGTAAACTTCTTCTTTACGTCCCCGACCGCCACCGCCACAGAAACAGCCAGGCACCGCTGGCCTGCGCAGCCGAAGGCGCTGTCGCTGACGATTTTTGCCGTCATCTCCAAGTCGGCATCGGGCATGACCACGACATAATTTTTGGCGCCGCCCTGGCACTGTACCCGCTTTCCGTGTGCCGATCCTTCCCTGTAGATGTATTTAGCCACCGGAGTGGAACCGACAAAACTGATGGCGCGAACATCGGGATGGTGAAGAAGCGCATCCACGGCTGGTTTTGCGCCAACCACCAAGTTCACCACTCCCGCAGGCAATTCGGTTTCGTGCAGCAATTCAAACAGCAGCATCGCCGTAAGCGGCACGCGTTCGGATGGCTTCAATATAAAGGTGTTGCCGGCGGCAATGGCATACGGCAAGAACCACAGGGGAATCATCGCCGGAAAATTGAATGGCGTGATCGCCGCCGTCACGCCCAGCGGCTGCCGGATCATGATCTCATCGATTCCGCTCGAGACATCTTCCAGGTTGTAGCCTTGCATCAGCGTGGGAATGCCGCAGGCAACCTCAACGTTTTCAATGCCGCGCTGTATCTCAGCTCTTGCTTCCGCGAGGGTCTTGCCATTTTCGAGTGTTACAGTGCGCGCAATATCCTCCAGGCGCCTCAAAAGAAGTTCGCGAAAGCGGAAGAGATATTGAATGCGGTCTTGTGGCGGCGTCCTGCGCCACGCAGGGAACGCTTTGGATGCGGCGGCCACAGCCCGCGCCACATCCGCTTCTTCTGCCAACGGAACGCGGTTGAGCACATCCGCAGTGGCGGGATTAATGATATCTATATGGCTTTGCGACCTGCTTTCCTCCCACGCGCCGCCAATATAGTTTGCTTCCGATGTTGCGACCTGCTGTGTCATGAATACTTCTCCAATGCGTTATTAGTTCAAAATGCTTTCAATGCCCATCATTCCAGTGAACCATCGGTAGCCCTGGAACCGGAGCGCGAAAATAAGGGATGCGGTCGCCTTTCAGCGATCCAATATAAAGCGTCTGCAAGTCCGGCCCGCCAAATGTAACGCTTGCCATCCACGGCGCAATGCCCTGGCCTGTCGCAAAAAGCACTTTTTCATTTACTGCATTCTGAAAAAACGCCTGCTCCAAAGCATCAACTCTTTGCGGATCGCCTTCATCTAGAAATACGTTGAGGTCGCCCTCCGGAGTGAGCGCGAACAGCTTGTCCGAATACACCATGGTGCCCCAAAGATTGCCGTAACTGTCAAATGCAATGCCGTCGGGCCACGCTCCTTTGCCGAGACTCGATGGGCCGAATACCTCGCGCTGGCCGAGAGTTCCATCCCCGTGAACGCGCAACCGGCTGATGCATCCTCCGGTTGTCTCCGCTACATACAAATATTCTTCGCGCGCGTCCATGCGGATTTCATTGGTGAAGTGGAAGCCCTCGGCAACAATGCGGAATTTTTCGTCTACATAGCGGGCAATATAGCCATCGGGAAGGTCGCGGCGCAGCGCGTGCATCCAATTCTTGATTTTTGTGGAAATCGTGATCCAGATGCGGTCTTTGGAATCGCGTAAAACAAAATTCACTTTGCCAATCGGCTCGCCATCAATGCTGTCGGCAAGCACTTTCGATTCGCCCCGGCGCGTCATGACCTCAAGCCGGTCTGTGCCGAAGTTCGAGATGAGAATGTCTCCGTTGCGCGCGAACGCCAAGCCGTTGGGAAGTGTGCCTTCCAAATAGCGGGCCGCTTCGCTCTTCACGCCTTCAAAATGGCCGGAAAGTTTCTGCGTAATAGTTTGCTGCTTGCCATCGGGAGCTATATGCGTCACTCCGCCACGGGCATCTGCCGCCCATAAAGACCCGTTTTTCTCCGCCAGAATGCACTCAGGCCGCTGCAGGCCGCTTCCCACATATTGCAGGGAAGATTTATCAATGTCGAAATCGAGGATGGGATTTCTCATGCCGCAGTTTTGGCCGTTCAGTGTTCAATGATAAAACTACCGGACTGGCCTGGTCCGGACATTTATTTGTTGCGTATTACGCAATAGCTATTGCAGGAACAACACAAACATCATAACCTTTTCGCGCTGAACTTTGCGTTCAAATTTCACGATGCTCGGGAGTTCAATTTTGCGATGGACCACCCGATAAGGCCCTCTTAAGAATTCGCGTCCGGATTGTTAAGAAATTTTCCAATCCTTTGGGCCACACGGCAGACTTCCGCGCCGTAAGCGGAATACTGTTCCCGGGCAAAACGCGAGGCGGGCGCCGATATGCCGATGGATCCGACGATCGTTTGATCGCCAATGCGGATGGGAGCCGCAATGCAGCGCATTTCCGCTCCATACTCGGATTCATCGGTGGCATAGCCGCGCTTTTTGATATCGCTGCACTCCTTTGCCAGCGCCTTGATGCCAGTGATCGTGTTCTTTGTAAATTTTTGCAACGGCCCCGGGCCAAACTGCGCGCGCAGCTCCGGTTCATCCGCATCCGCCAACAATGCTTTGCCGTGGGCCGTGCAATAGAGCGGAACAAGCTCGCCGGTTTGTCCAGCCACGGCGATCACATGCGTGGCATGGGCGGAATCAATGAACAGCGCGCTCTTGCCTTCGCGGATCGCCAGGTGCGCAGTTTCATTGATCTCGGTCGCCAGGCGCTTCAACTCCGGATGCGCAACCTTTACCAGCATGTTGCTCCAGTCGTATTGATGGGAGAGCGTCCACATGGAAGATCCCAGCACGTAGTCCTTCCGGCCCGGCGGACAGGCAAGAAAGCCGCGCCGTCGCAGCGTATGCGCCAACCGGAAGGCGCTGCTCCGGTCAATGCTGAGCAGGCCGGCGATCTCTCCCAGAGAAACCGGCTGTTGGGAAAGCGCGACGCATTTGAGAATGGTCAGGCCGCGATCCAAACTCTGAATGAATGGGACTTGGGAATTCTTTTTTGCAGGCATAAATGCGAAGTTATGACCGGAACTTTACCCCCAGCGACTTCAAATACATTTTGCTTTGCTCTACGAGCTTGTAGGGCGGAGTGGGCGACATGTTTCCCCAATCGTTGTCGAGTTCGCCCATGACCATGCCGCTGATGTTCCGTCCTTCCATCATGCCGAGGATCGCGGGGACGTTTACCTTTCCCTGGCCGAGAGGGCAGTAGCCGAGCAGATGGTCGTCCTTGCCGTTGTAATCCTTCAGGTGCATGTGCTGCACCAGGGGAAGATAATCTTTCACGACTTTCACAGGATCCGCGCCACCTTTGGTGAGTTGCCCCACATCCGGCCCGAACTTCAAATAGCGTGTGTCCACGGCATCCAGCGTCGCATACGTTTCATCTCTCGTTTCAACGCAAGTGCTGGTGTGCTGATGAAGAACCGGCGTGAGTCCCTCGTCGGTAATGGCCTTGGCTGCTTCATTGAGGGTGGCGATAATGTTGGATTTATTGTCCGCATACTTGTAACTCTCGCGTTTCACCTGGTTCGGTCCCAGAACAAAAATCCTGCCATGGTATTTTTTGATGAGCTTCGACCATGAAACCGCTTTCGCGATTTCATCTTTGCGGCGGGCTGCATCCGTGAGGTTCAGCGTGCAATAACCGGAGATCAGCGGCAGGTGATTTTCTTCCAGAATCTTTCCCATATCGCCCGCGGCGTCGCGCTTCGCAATGACGTCGCCAAAGGTCTCGAAGCCATAAAATCCAAGTTTGGAAATATCGCTGACTGCCTGCGCCGTGTCCGTGTTCAGCCACGTGATGCCGGTATGGCCAATGTGAATGTTTTTCGTTTTGGCTGCGAACAATGATTTGGGCATGGCAGCGAAGCTCGCGGCGCTGATGGCGAGCCCCTTTGCAAATGTGCGGCGGGTAAAAGATCTGCTAAAAAAAGGATTCACGGCAGGCTCCTCATATCAATGCGAGTTCACGAACGGTAAAAATCAATGAAGACGGCCAGTGAAGCTGGAAACGCTTGACGCCCGTCCAAGGTCAAAGATAAGATTTTCATTGTTGCACGATACGCAATTTATATATCAATTTGTGCAATACTCTCAAGCTGGTTCTCGCTGAATTTAACGGCAATTCATATCCACGTATTCCGGGATTTTAGAGGGCGATGGGGCGTTCTATGGACTATTCAAGTTTTGGGCTGAAAGACAAAATCGCCATTGTGACCGGGGCCTCGCAGGGAATTGGCCGCGCCATCGCTCTCGGACTGGCGCAAGCCGGCGCCCATCTGGTACTGGCCAAATATCCCGCGGGCGGCAGGGAAGAGATTCAAAAAGTAAAAAAAGAGATTGAGGGGGCAGGCCGACAGGCCCTCATCGTGCCCACTGACGTTGCGAAAGTGGCAGACGTGAATGCGCTGATGGAGCAAGCCAAGGCAAAATTCGGCCGCATAGATATTCTCGTCAACAATGCCGGATGGACGGGGACCACGCCGGCTCTCGAAGTGACTGAAGAAGAGTATGACAAGACGATGGATGCTTCGCTGAAGAGCGTCTTTTTTGCCTGCCAGGCCGCGGCGCGCATCATGATTCCGCAGGGCGGTGGACGGATCATCAACATCGGCTCCAACTTTGGCGTGATCGCCTTCAAAAAGCGCTCTGTTTATGCAGCAGCCAAAGCCGGGGTCCACCATCTTTCGCGGGCGTTGTCGCTGGAGTGGGCACGCGACGGAGTGCTGGTCAACGTCGTGGCTCCTTGTATTACAGAAACGGAGTCGCGCAAAAATATTCTGGAGCGGCCTGGCTATAAAGAATGGGCCACCAATGAAATGCTGCCGCGCGGCCGCTGGAACCAGCCGGAGGACTTAGTGGGAGCTGTGTTGTTTCTCTCCAGCAGCTTTGCCGATATGGTCGTCGGCCACGTGCTCATGGTAGATGGTGGATGGACGATCCATTGACATCGCACTCGGCGTTTTAGCGGCATAACAAGTTCAATTCTTTCCACAGGAAATCATCATGAAGCTGGCAAATAAAATTGCGCTGGTCACCGGAGCGGCGCAAGGCATTGGCAAAGGCATTGCCGAGGTGTTCGCGGCAGAAGGCGCAAACGTCATTCTGAATGACATTGCTGCGCCGGGGAAAATGGAGCCACTGGCGCAATCCATTCGCAAGCAGGGACGCCGCGTATTGTCCGTTCAGGCGGACGCCAGTAATCGCGAGCAGGTCGAAGCAATGTTCGAACGCAGTTGGAAGGAGCTGGGACCGGTGGATATTCTCGTGAATAACGCCGGCATCGAGACGATTGTTCCGTTCCTTGAAATGACAGATAAGCAATGGGTGGATGTGACCAACATCAACCTGAAAAGCGGATGGCTTTGCTCCCAGGTGTTTTGCCGGAGGGTCGTAGCGGAAAAGCGGCAGGGAGCAATCGTAAATCTTGGCTCTATCCAGTCGGGCAAAGTGCTGCCCGGACGCACGCACTATGCGCCCAGTAAATTGGCCATCGAAGCGTTGACGCGAAATATGTCCGCCGAAGTCACGCCCCTGGGAATCCGCGTGAACTGCATTCATCCCGGGTTGATTGAAACTCCGATGACCGATTGGGTCATGAAGAGCCCTGAAATTCTTCCACAAGTGCTGGCGCAAATTTCCATGGGACGCGCAGGACAGCCAAATGAAGTTGCCTCGGTTGCGGCTTTCCTCGCCTCCGACGAAGCCCGATATGTGACCGGCCAATCTATTTTTGTGGATGGAGGGTGGGTAGGGAAATAGCTTTGCAAGAGTTCTGCACTAGAACCGGGCATGGCTCAACCATGCCCGGTTTTTTCTGTTTCGTATCCAAGCTACCGCTGGGGCAGCGCGAAGACGTAATATCCCTGCGTCTCGTTTTCCGAAGGCGGTGTGCGGCCCGGATTATTATTGTTTGCTTCCGCGACGGGAGGCGTTTCTCCCCCTCCGGCTGCCGAGGGAACATCATTCGATGAAGCGCTGAAGGCGACATATTCTCTGCCGCCAACTTCATAAATGGCAGGAATGCCCTCCGGCCCGGCGGCGATTTTATGCTCCCAGACCACTTTGCCGGTCTCCTCATCGTAAGCGCGCACCATGGAATCAGATTTGGTACCGATAAAAATCAATCCGCTTGCAGTGACTACCGCCCCGCCACGAGGCCAATAGCTCCCCGTGTTCTTAATACCCTTGGCAAGCATTTCAGTCACCTCGCCGAGCGGTATCTGCCACTTTATGGTTCCCTTATTTAAATCGTAAGCCGTGAGCGTGGACCAAGGTGGCGCAATAGCTGGCAACTCTTCTGTGGAGTTCATATAGCCATAGCCCGTCCAGTAGCGCGTGCCTGTCGGTGCTAACCGTGCAGGCGGCGGAGCAAGAAGCCGGGTAACAAGTTGGGGAGGCAGATGTCCATTTTCAGGGTGAGCAAGGTAAGCGATGAGACGATCTACATCCACCGGGGACAGATCAGGAAATCCCGGCATTGGCGCTGCGCCGCCCGCGATGGCCGTCCGCACCCGCTTTTCACCGACCCGGTTCATCACATTTACTAGTGAAGGAATGGCGGGAGGCTGGCCTTTGAGGCTCAACGTGTGGCAGGACTGGCAATTTTGCACATAGATCAATTGCCCCTGGGTTTCAGGCGTGCCCCGCATTTCAAACCGGGGCCGCTTCTGTTCAAGTTTAATCATCGAAGGCGCATCTTTTGAAACCACATACAAGGTTCCGTTTTTTGGGTCCATGGCCAGCGAACCCCAGTTCGCGCCTCCATTGTTCCCCGGAATTTCCATGGTGTTGGTCAATCCGGCCGGGGTATAAAGGCCTTCGCTGTGCGCCGCAAGTACTTCCTGCCGGATGGACTCGCGTTCTTTTGGATCAGCAATGTAAGGATTCACTTCATCCGGAGTGAATTTTTGCCGCGCAAACGGGGGAAGAACGGTGGGAAATGGCTGTGTGGGCCACGCCTGTTCTTCCGGCATTGTGGATTTTGGCACGGGACGTTCTTCGACGGGCCATATCGGCTTGCCCGTCTCGCGGTCCAGGACAAAGACGAAACCGTTCTTGCTCACTTCGGCGATAACGTCCATCATTTTTCCGTCATGCTCTACCGTCATGAGCTTGGGAGCAGCTTCGAGGTCATAGTCCCAGAGATCATGATGCGTGGTCTGGTAGTGCCAAAGGTATTTGCCGGTGCGGGCGTCGAGCGCGAGAATGCAGTCGGAAAACAGATTCGCTCCGTGCCGGTCAGCGCCGTAAAAATCGTAGGTGGGCGAGCCGAGAGGGAAGTAGGCAATGCCTCGCTTTTCGTCTACCGAAATTTCTCCCCAGGTATTGGTGCCGCCAATATATTTCCATGCATTCGGGGGCCAGGTGTCATAGCCGTACTCTCCGGGATGGGGTACGGTGTGGAATATCCAGACCATCTTGCCCGTGACCACGTCGTAAGCGCGCAGGTCTCCCGGAGGTGATTCATATTCTTCGCCGGTTGCGGAGCCGAGGAGTAGAAGGTTTTCGAATATTCTGCCGGGCGTTCCAGATTCGATCTGCCGTATAGTTTTCGGATCGCGGCCCAGTCCCACGCGCAGGTCTACCATTCCATGATTGCCGAAGGTATCAACAATTTTTCCCGTCCGCGCATCCAGCGCGATCAACATGTTGTTCGCTGTGTATAGAATGCGCCGGTCCGAGCGGTCTTTACTTTCCCAATAGCTTATGCCTCGGTGCGAAATCCCCCGGGGATTTCCATTGTCATGCACCCAAATCTCTTTTCCTGTTGTCGCATCGAGCGCGGCAATGTTGTTGTTCTTGCCGATCACGTACATCACATTATCAATCTCAATGGGATTCGACCCGTAGCGGAACCCATTATTGCCGGCAGGGTAAAACCACACCTGTTGCAATTGATTGACATTGGATTTATTCACCTGCGTCAAAGCGGAGTATTGCGCGGAATCGGGGCTGCCGCCATATTCATGCCAGGTGGTATAGGGCGCGGCAGCAGAAGAACCGGCGGCCTTTGCAACGTTGTTGTTATGGAATAAAAACAGACAGACTGCTGCGCACGCAATCATTAAGAATGCACTTACCCGCCATCGAATATTTCTCATGATTTTCGTCAGGTCCCTTTTTCAAACAACACGCGCGGAAGAACGGCGTCCGTGCAAGTTTAAGAGAAAGAAGCGGCTTCGGCGCTCCTGCGGAACATAATGGATGTGTCCCAGTGCGCCGGAGGTTCTTACATCAGAAAAATGCCATGGGACGCGTCGGTCAACGTGTATCTCCCCAAAAATGTGTTGCATAATACGCAATACAAATTGCGCATTTTATAAAGACGCCGAATGGTAGCAAGCGCAAAATATCCAAGTCAAGATCACAGCGCGGCCGGTGCAGTATTCATACAATTTTTTACAAAACTGCACAATGCCGCTCTGCGCTCCCCGCCTTACTTCGCCTTTTTGCGCTTGTGCGGCGTTCCCCAGAAAACATAGGTCCCGCTGCGCACGCACGTGATGATGTCCACTGCGCCATCGCCATTCAAGTCGCGCGCCAGCACGTCCGAACCGACACCTGACCGGTTATGTATCAACTCCGGCACGAACCTTGCGCCGCCAGGAGCCTTGGGATCGCGCACCGTTTTATACCAGTAAAGGACAGCCGGCCCGTAGGGGTCTGGATCGAAATAGTCGTCCAGATGCGACCAAAGCCGCTTGCCCACGACGAAATCAGGAATGCCATCTCCATCTACATCGGCAATGGTTGAGCCATGCGGCTCGGTGAAAACAACCCCGCCCGCGCTCTCCGCCGGCGTCCGGCCCATGATCATGTGCTTAACAAAAGAAATTTCTCCGCTCTTGGATCGTTTCTGCTCAAACCATGCGATTCCCCATCCGTGAGCTTGAAGACTGGTCACAACATCGTTGAGGCCATCACCATTCACATCGTAAACGCCCATCGTTCCGCCACCCGGCGCTGTTCTGCCCCAATCGCTGAAAGGTTCAGGATGATATTTCCAAACGCTGTTCCCGGCGTTTGTTTTGGGCTGCTCCCACCAGCCATATGCGCCCACGATATCCACGAGCCCGTCGCCGTTAATG
>JAICKN010000107.1 GCA_025927855.1 Terriglobales bacterium | reverse complement strand
TGAACAAAATCTCATCGCCCGGCTGAAACGTCGAAATCCCCACCTTCAGCAGCGTCCGCCACGCCGTCTGCGGTGTCAGCCCATCATTCCCATTACTGCCCGCGGGATCAACGTAGTACGTCGTTGCTCCCGCCACCGCGGCCATTGCCAGGGCCGCCGCAATCATCCGCCCGAGCTGCAAAACAATTTTCATCGCACTCTTCATTCATTCCTCAGCATTGATCTTTTTCAGCAAGGAGTCAGCATCACCATCTCCAAACAAAAAAGCCATTCGCATTGCGAATGGCCTCGTGAGCCGAAGACTCGTTGTACTGCCGCGAGTTGCAGCTGCCAATTGCTGTGCCACTTACTCGTATCCCAAACCCCATGTCATCCCGACGCCAGGAGGGACCTTACGACACTCACCTCCACGATGCAGCAACGAAGATCCAGCAAGATTTCAGCAGCAAAGTTCCGCACCGCATTAACTCGCCCCTCCAGACAACTCCAACCTCATCCTCTGTGTACCCTGTGCCCCCTGTGGTTAACTACTGCACCCTCCTATAGCTGATGTACAACGCATACGTCCCCGTCCCAGTCGCGCAACCCGCATAAGAAGTCGCGTATCTCAAATTGTTGCGAATGGCCTCGTGAGCCGAAGACTCGTTGTACTGCCGCGAGTTGCCGCTGCCAATTGCTGTGCCACTTACTCGTATCCCAAAACCCATGTCATCCCGACGCCAGGAGGGACCTTACGACACTCACCTCCACGATGCAGCAAGGAAGATGCAGCAAGATTCCAGAAGCGAAATTCCGCGCCCCATTAACTCCCCTGCAAACAGCGCCAACCACGAGCCACTCCTGTGTACTCTGTGCCCTCTGTGGTTAAACTACTGCACTCTCCGATAACTGATGTACAACGCATACGTCCCCGTCCCGGTCGTGCACCCCGTATACGAAGCCGAATACGTCAAATTGTTGCTCGCCGAGTTGTTCCACACCGTCATCACCGCCTGCCCAAAATTCGCCAGCGTTCCCAATCCGAGCGATCCGCTACTCGCCCCATTCCCCTGCAACGGCACCGTCATCGTCCGTGTCCCCGTCCGGTCTCCCCAGCCAATCGTCACCGAAACCGCCGCTGGACCAGGCGACGAGCACACCGCATCCGACTCCACGTACACGCTCACCGTATACTGTCCCACCGTGGCGCCACTCAGGAGGTTCGTCGTCGCAATCGCCGCGGTCTGCCCCGTCAAATTCACCGGCCCGCCGGAAGTATTTGCCGCGCCTTGCAACAGCAGCGCCGGCGTGTACACCGATGTCCCGAAATATCCCGTCGCCGGCCGCAACGTCGCCGTCCCCACCGAATACAAGTTGTCCACGAACGGCTTAAAATTCGAGGCCGTATCAATCGCCCACCGGATGTTCGACCCAATCCAAAATCCAATTCCTCGCTGCGCTCCCGTTCCTGCATTCTCGTTTTTCAACACGAAATATGCATCGCTCTGGTCCCAACTCAATCCTGTCCGCTCCCAGTTCGAAGCATCCGTGTAAGTCCGGTACACCCGTAAGCTCTGCGGATTCGCCCCATCCCGTTCTTCCACCGTGTCCGCCGGATCACCCGCCGGGTCGCTGTTGAATACGTTCGTCAGCCCCAGCTCGACCGGCTGCCCCGCATTGTCAATCACCTTCGGGCAGTGGCACGTCGCGTCAAACCAGAAGATCCCATAATTCGCGATGCCCGTCGGCGCGCTCGTCTCCGCCAGTTGCACAACATCCGGGGTGCTGCAATTTGCATTTCCATTCGCCTGGATTCCCGTAGCAAAACTCCCATTGCATTGCGTCGGCGCCGTCGAAAGCTGTGTGGCCGTGTCCGCATTGCCCGCAAAATTGCCGCTGGCATCCACCTTCGCCACCTCCACCAGCGGTCCCCCATTTTCTGAAACTTCAAATTGCCCATTCGGACCAAATCCCATCAGTGATTTTCCCGATGCCGCTGGGCTCAACGTCCCAAAGCTTCCTGTTACATTGAATGGCGCGCTGCTCGTCGAAACCACCGCATTGGCCGAAACCGTGAATGGCGACCCGCCCGTCGAAACAAACGAACTGGCAGTCACCGCTCCCGCCACCGTCAATCCCGAATCCATCTGCACGTTCGTCTTGAATTCCTTCAAACTCGATGTCAGCCGCTCCAGCCAATTGACCCCGTCTCCGGCGTTTCCAATGTAGTTGGAAATTGACACCGGATCTCCAAAGGCCAGTTGCGCTTGCCCAAGCTGCGGCGTGAATTCAGTCTGATTGTCCAATCCTATGTAAGCATCGCCCACATCATTCGGCGGCCGGTTATTGCCATATGCCACTGTCTTGCTCGGGTTCGAATCCAGCAGCGTAACAATATGAGTTGCCCCCGCCACTGAAGCCTGCGGGCTCTGTTCAAAAATCAATCTTCCTTTTAATCCGTTGGCTACGCTGTGACCGTTTCCTGAATCAATTCCCATTTGCATGATCGTCGCGCTCAGCTCCGGAAAATTCTCTCCCACCGAATCCGTCCCCAAACAGCTCGCATACAATGGGCTTCCCGTAACAACGTCCCCGTAGCACTTGGTTGCATAAACCGTCGGGTGATTCATTCCCTCGGTGCTCACGATCAGGCTTCCATTTCCAGAATCTGTCTGGTAGTCGTCCAGAAAAGCAATCGCGCCGCCCGTCAAGACCAACCCTGCCGGCCAGAACCGGAGTACCGGATTGAATGACTGGTCCGCGACTACGTAACTCGCCAGCGTTCCTTGCGCGTCGGTTGCGCCGCAAACCGCACCCGCACATTGCGCCACTCCGGTCAACACAGCATAATTTCCCGTCGCAAACGGCGCCACACTCGCCCCTCCTGAGTAGGAGACGCGCAACACGTCGTAGGTGATTGTGTCCGTGCCCTCCGTCACCTTTGGCCAAGAGAGCGGAATATTTCCGCTTCCATTCGTATGCGCCATGCCAAACATATACGGCGATGAAACTTTGCTCGTGGTCGCATCGTGAATCACCAGGTAGTACAAATAGGTTGCGCTCCCTGTGTTGGCGAACGTTGGCAGCTTGCCGATTCCTTCCACTCCCGGATCGGTACCATGCACGGTGATCGGCGCGCCATAACTCAGCACGCCCATCTCGCCAATATTGCCCACCGGATTGTTGCAATTCCCAACCTCCATGTACACATTGTCCAGCTCTGTTCCATGGAAGCCGCCATTCAGCGTCCCGCTCATGACTCCGTATTGCGCAAATCCCTGAATGACGCTGTCTGAAATTCGCAGCGTATTTCCGCTCTCCCAATCCACTCCATTCGCTGTGCATTGCGCGGAAAGGTTCATGTTCTTCAACCACCCTACCGCTGCGTTCGTGCTGAACGGGCCCGGAGCGGTCACATACGCGCCGCAAAATGTCGCGTCGCACCGCACGCCGCTGCCTAAATTTGTATCCAATCCGTCCAGCACGAAAGCCTGGTCGTTATCCACCTTTACATAAGTTCCAAACGTTCCGCCTGCCACGCCATCGCGCGCCGCGACATTCAAAATCCTCGTCCTCTGCGCGTTGTCCTCGATAAACGGCTGGGTTCCATTCACAATCGCGGGCCTTCCGCGTGGCGCAATCAACGTAATGTCCGAAAATGCTGTCGCGCTTGCCGGATCACCCGCGAAGATGCACACATCATTCATCCAGCACTCGACCACGGACCCAGAGAAGTCCACCGTCATATTTCTCGCCCGCACGGAAACCCTCGCGAACAGCTTGAATTCGCCCGGCGGCACAATCACCTTCCCGGATTGTCCCGCCAGCGTCGGATTCGAAAGCGTAATCCGCGCTGCGATCAGCGCCTCCTGCAGCCCGCCCGAAGCGCTCCCCACCGTGTATCCCGCCGCATGTGCATTCACCGTGGTAAATTGCAACGTCCCCGGCTGCCCATTGCCGCTGCACGTTCCCCCGGTCACCAACGCTGCCTCGGCCGTCCCGATTCCGGCAATGTAGACGTAGTAATACGGTTCTGATCCGGTCACCCCTGGAGGACACACAGACAATGTCACCGTCTTTGCCCCCGGCGAACTCAAATCCGCCGCAGGCGATTGCGTCCAGTTAAAGTCTGTCGCGTACTTGATCGCCTGCATTCCAGCCGTCACACCACCGCCCGGCTTCGGCTGGTATTTCCCCGCCGAAGCCACATACGTCAGTACTTGATTGTCCGCAGGAGCTGCCGTATCCACCGGCACTCCCTGAATCGAAACTGCGTCGCTGCTCGTTCCGCACGCTCCCCATGTCGCATCGCCGTGCAGGCAGACTCCGTTGTTCGCTGCGCCTGTTCCCAATTCCCCCGTGGGAACTAACCCTCCTAGCACGTCCGCCTTCGATGCCATGTTTGTATCTACATAGTGCCGCGTCGCCGCCTGGCTCGGCGCAGTTGGATCGCCCGCCAGCGTCAATGGCCCCGTCATGGTGTCGCCCGACTTGCTCACGAACGGCCCATTGCCGCCAACGTTGCTCACCGCTCCATCCACGTATGCTTTGTTCACCGCGTCATTCGGATTCACCGGCGTAGGCACGCTCGGCGCCACAGAAAATTGTTTCGCGCCGGAAATTGTTTCCGTTCCATCGAGGTGGACCACTGCTGTATCGTTCGCCTTACTCGCCAGCGCTTGATTCACAAATTGCTGCGAAGCCAGTTGCGCCGCATTCAATGTAGATCCCAGCGCCGTCCGCACCACCCCCAGCGTCGTGGGCGAAGTTGTGGGGACAATCCAGTACTCTGTTTTCACCGTTCCATCGTCGAGCTGGTAAACCACGGTGTAGTAGCTGTTCACCGGCGTGGCCCCGGCATTCGGAACCAGCGCTACGGAAAGCGCGCCGTTCGCGCCCAATGGCACGCTTTCGTTTCCCGCCGCCACTGCCTGGCCGCCGCTCGTAGTAAATCCCGGCCAGGAAATCAGCAGTGTCCCGCCCGCTGGCGTTCCATCCGCCCGGTACACAGTGTCATTCACCGTAGTGGTGGAGGGTGAGCTCTGTGCTCGCGCCATCTGTGGCGTCATCACTGTCAACATTCCGGCCAATAACGCGCAATAAAAAAGCCGCCCCGCAGGGCGGCACATCTTCCGCATAACTTCCTCCCTCACATTTTCAGCTCACCACTGGGTTACCGCACAAAACAATCCGTGCATTCCCGATCCCATCCTCAACCCTAATTTCCACCTTCAACCCTAACATCTCAACCCAATCTCCATTTCGCCCCCAAACTCATGTCATCCCGACGCGCGAGCGTAGCGAGCCAAGGAGGGACCTTACGACTCTCTCCTTCACGATGCAGCAGCGAGGACTCACTCTGCCCTCATACCCAGCATAAAATCAAGCCGCCCAAAATTTTGTCATCCTGAACGAAATAAGGTCATTCGCAAAGCGGATGACCTTATGCACTCAAACGGTCCCCACCATCACCGCGGCTTCACCCGCTGAAGCTTCCCTTGCTGCTCTAAAAATCTCTCTACGCTTCTCACATAAACCTCAGCAAAATCCGCCATCTCGCGTTTGCGTTCAATCAGCAGCATCGCATCCTGCATCGTCCAGCTCAGCGAAGCCAGTATCGCCAGTGCCATCGTAGGCGCGCGGTGTATGCCGGCCGCGCAATGCACAAACAACTTCGTCTCCGGCTCATCCAGAATTCGTTTCGCAAAATCCACCCCGCGCTGAAACAAGGCCGGCGGCTTGGGTTGAAAATCATCTTCCGTGGGATTCCACAAAACTTCGATTCCAAAAGGATCCGCCAGCGGCGTGTCGTCAAACTCCTGTTGCATGTCAATGATGTGCGTCACTCCCGACCGCGCCACCTCGGCCATGTTCTCCGCGTTCCAGATTCCACCGCCGACCGCAATCCGGCCCGTCACCCACGTCATGTCCATTCCGGAATTCCTATGGGAAGCGGTCCGCGCCGCTTCCGGCGCAACCCACTTCCATGTTTGCCCAATTGAATTTCGTGGGGCCGCCCACCGGATTTGCGGCCAGCGTCCCCTGTTCATTCTACGGTATTCGGTTGTGCATCCGGATTACTTGCCTCTATCGCCGGCAACGCGTTCTGCGCCATTTCCGGGACCGCTCCGGCTGCCTGCGCCAGTTGCTCTGCCAAGCCCAGCCGCCGGATCAGCGTCTTTGCCAGCACACTCTCTCCCCTTGGCTCTGCCTCGTCCGCCGGCGGGGGAAACAATTGAATCATTTCCAGCAGATATTTCATGGCCGCAAGGTTTCCCTTGTCAGCCTCCCCAATCATCGTATCCACCAGGCTGACGGAGCTGCGCTTCACCATCTCGGTGATCTCTTCCCGCAACTCCGCAAGCTTAATTTCCTTCCGCTTTTTCGCCGGGGCCAATGCCCTTTTCGCGCGCGCCGCCAATTTTCCCTTCGCCTGTTTCATATCTTTGGAAATGCATGCTCCAAAAAAATCAGGGCGCGCTCTCTGCGTGCCCTGCTCAGTGTTCTTTTCTCACTGTCAAATTCAGAATAACAAATGAAAACAACCAAATGGGACATCTTCTGCAAAACTATTTTCTCCTCAGATTGTGCTACTTACGCAGATTTCCCTCTTTTCTGCCTCTTGACAGCTTCTCACCGGTTTCTTCTTCGATGTTGGCATGCGCGCAAGCAATCCGCCTTGCAGAAAAATTTCGCTCAACCGGTCCAGCGTCTCCGGAAAACGCCGCCCCACGGTACGCCGCCAGCATCCCATAATGCGCGCCGTCTCTTCGTGCGAATATTCCTGCAATACGATTTTTGCGATCAGCTCACGTTCAAATGCGTCGAGATGTTCCAGGCTCTTCTCCACATCGTGGACAAAAATCACCGCGTCCTCGAACGAGCTCATGCGGTACGCGGTCACGCGGCTGCGGAACAATTCTCTTCCTAGCAGCGATGGCAACCTGCCTACTTCAATGGAGATGCGGAAGTAACGTTTCAGCAGCCCCACCGTCCGCTCACGGTAGAGCCAAAGTTCAGGATCAATAGGCGGGGCCGTTGAAGCTTCCGCCATATCCAGCACCATTTCCGCTGCGGCGACGCGCGGCCCCACTTCGCGCACTCTTTCCCGCAAGTTGCGGGCTGCAAGCGCCGGAACACCTACGGCTACACTCATGCATTTTCTTCTCATGCGTTGCCTCCTTCCCCAAACATCCCGGTAATGGCCGCAACTCCATGAATTTCCGTACGGTCGCTGATGGGCAGCCGCGGCGTGACCCTGCGCCGTGTCGGTGCCGGCAACTCTGCAATGCGCAGCGCGCATGTTGCGCAATACACATCGTCTTTCCCCTTGATCCTCAACCACAAACCGCCGCACCGCTCGCAATACTTCAACTCCAATTCAATGATTCCGTTTTCTTCCCTGTTCATGATTTGTTCTCCAGCGTTATGAATTTGTTCGGAGCCCCAATTACATGTGGATCCTGTTTATGAATTGGCGGGCGGCGCGGAAACATTGCCTTTCTTCAATGTCTTCGCATCCGCCCGAAAAAAATAAAAAGCCCTGCGCCGGTTTCCCGGTCACAGGGCTCGTTTTTCTTACGACGACCTGTTAGAGATATTTAGTTTTCAGCGCGTTGCGGCCTCCCACTTGTCTTTACAAGGGAGCGTGCTGATGAAAGTATCCTTCCTCATAACCGGACTTCAGCACGCGGCCATTCTGGACCACGATGCTAAGCCGGCCCGTAAAATGAAGCGACCGCAAAAGCCGCTCCATGGCTGCGGAAAGCACTTCGGCGGAGCGCACCTTGCGGCGAAACTCGCCAAAGTTGTTTTCCTCATTCTCAGCATTCCCAACGTTCAACATAAGCAGTTCCCCCACCTGCCGCCCCACTCTGTTATGACGAGAGGCCCATCGTATAGCTCTCATTTTTCCGAAGTCAAGGACTCTATTTCCTTTAAGATGTTCGTGATTGTTGAAAAATAGCTCTATGCTATAACAGGGTGTTATACTCGCGCGCATGAAGTTCAAAGCGTTGCAGGAAAATCTCCGCAAGGTATTGTGGGCGCGTATTGAACAAGGGGGGCTGACCGGCCTGCGGCTGGCGGAACAAACCGGTTTTCAGCAGGCGCACATTTCCAATTTCCTGAACCGCAAGCGCGGATTGAGCGTGGAAGGAATGGACAAAGTCCTTGGTATGCAACGGCTTTCCGTTCTGGACCTGCTCGACCCGGCTGAGATCAACAAACGCGCCAGCATCGTTCCGCCCACAGACGATGAATTTGAAAATGTTCTGCTGGTCGAGGGACGCGTCGCCGCTACCCATCCCCTTATCGCCAGCATGAAAGTGAAAGACGTTTTGAAATTTAAAAAATCTTTTTTGCGCGCTCTTCGTCCCGAAATGGAAAAAAGCCGCGGCCGCTGGGAACGTTTTGTTGCCATTAAACTCGACGGGCGCGAAGGCATGAGCATGTACCCGCGCCTGCTCCCCGGTGCAACTGTGTTGATTGACCGTCATTACAACTCACTCAAACCCTACCGCAAGGCAGAATGCAACATGTACGCCGTCATCAAAGATGGCGCCTGCATGGTGAAATATGTAGAAGTCTCGGAAGGGCACATCGTGTTGCGTCCCCATAACAACTCTTACCCTGTTGAAATCATTCCGATGGAACCTGGGAAAAAAGTAGCCGCATACCTCGTTGGACGCATTTGTCACGTTGGAATCGAAACTTAGCTCTCTTCACGCGAACCAAACACGATCCAGCGCATGCGCTATGCAAATGGGGGAGGTTAGAAAATGATACGCGCATTTTCTTCCGCCGGTCACTTTCCTCATCTGCGTTACGAAAATAGAACAAAGTAAAGTTTTATTTCGGGGAAACACCTTACGTGAACTCTCCTGCAAATATCCATCATTGCGGCTATTCATTCGCCGCCCCCAGTAATGCCTTTTGCCTCCCATTGCGATATTCTTAACACGTGCTAACCGGTATCAAATCCCCGGATGCCAAGCGCGCGGAAGAAGACGCTATCGCGCTTCTGCTCGGGTGCCATCAGCGCATACGGCACTTTACCGGAGTGGCCTTGCGCCTGGCGGAAAATCCGCAGGCCGGCGAAACGGAACGCGCGGATGCCGCGCGCGCAGTATTGCGCTATTACACAATCGCCCTTCCCTTGCATGAAGCAGATGAGAACGACTCGATTTATCCGCGGCTGCGCAAAAAGCTGCCGGAGGGCGCGCTGGCCGAAGCCAATGAAACCATGGTCGCGCAACACCAGACCATTGACACTTTAGTGGCCGCTCTTGTTCCGCAATGGCAAACAATTGTTGACCGTCCCGCGGGTCAGAATGCATTCCGCTCCCTTTTGCAGCAAACCCACCAGCTGCAAAACACCTGGACCAGCCATTTGCAGATGGAAGAAGAGCAAGTGGTGCCGGCCATGCGCCAATACTTGACGTTGCATGATCTTGAAGTCATCCGCAACGAAATGCGCGCCAGAAGAGAGCAATCCGGCGCCCCCCAACCATCGTAGCGGGATTGGAATTACGCGGCCTTTTGCCCTTTGGGTTTCGCTTCCGGATGCCCGCGCTCGGCCGCGGCATGTTCAATTTGCGCGTTGATCTCTCCGCCCACAAGGAACGCCAGCCCGGTCACGTAAAACCAGATCAGCAGAATAATCACCGCGCCCAGCGAACCATACGTGCGATTGTAGTTGTTGAACAGATGCAGATAGTAGCGGAAACCAAAAGACGCCGCCAGCCAGAGCATTACCCCGAATACGGAACCGGGAGTAATCCAATACCAGTGCTGCTCTTTAAGGTCGGGACCGTAAAAATAAATCAATGAAAAAGAAATGATGACAAAGAGGACCGCTAGCACCCATTGCCCAATGGTCCAGGCGCCAACCACAAGGTGCCCCAAGTGCAAGCGCGATCCAATTTCGCCGGCCACATAGTTTCCCAGCAAAACCATGCACAGCGCGGAGATCACCAGGCAGGCAAGGGCAATCGTGAGCACGATGGCCGTCAGGCGCGCGCGAATCAATGAGCGGCCCTCCCGCACACGGTACGCGTCATTCAGGGTGGACATCATGGCGGCCGTGCCTCCCGAGGCGAACCAGAGCGCCAGCAAGATTCCGAACGTCAGCTTTCCTCCTCCCGAACTGCGGGAAATTTCAGTAATCGTGTGGCTCACCACCTGATATGCCGAAGGCGGAAGAACCCGCCCAAGGTAGAGCATGAGGTTTTCGCGAAGTTGCGTGCCGCGCGAGGCGGAAAGCCCGAAAATGGCGATAAAGAAAATAAACAGGGGGAAGATTGCCAGGATGAAGCTATAAGCCAGCTCTGAGGCGCGGCCCAGAAGATTGTCCTGCAAAATACCATTCCACACTCGGAGTGCCAGTTGCCGCACAGAAAGCCCGCCGAGTTGCCAAATCGAACGTATTTGCTCCTGGGTCGTAAGTTTAGACGACAACGGCGCACCTTCGTGGCGATTGGATTCCACCACCGCGAAGGGATGTTGCTTAAACAGGCCGGTTTCTTAAAAGAACCTATTTCTTAAAACGAGCCTGTTTCTTAAGTTCGTTTAATGCCAAAGGCGCGCGCGCGGCTTGCAGGAGAATTGCGCGCGGCTACGGCACGCGTGCGTCAGTTCGAGAACTCGCCCGGGTCTTCGGGGACGCGCGGCCTGCTCAGCAGCATGTCAGCCAGCTTCACCCAGCGAAGAAATGGGGAATCCAAAAACTCTGCTTCAAAAGGAGCGGGAACAACAGCTTCACCTGGGAACTGCGCCTGGGCTGCGCGATTGCTAAAGCTAGACATAGCCATACCTCTGCATGGTGAGATGAAGCAG
>JAICKN010000219.1 GCA_025927855.1 Terriglobales bacterium | reverse complement strand
TGGCAGAAGCGGCCATTGCATATAGAAATCCTGAATTTTCTTCGCGAGGAAAATGTCTATGCGGCGACGGTCGCGCATTGCGTTGCCGGATTTTTAGGACGCCAGCGGGTGAAAACCAGCCATTTGGTGGATGCAGGAGGAAAGCTGCCAGTAGTTCTCACATTTGTAGATCGAGAAGAACATGTGAGCCGCGTATTGCCAAAACTGAAAGAGATGGCTGCCCACCGGCTGATTGTGCGCGAGGAAGTCATCATCGAACAGGGCAACCTGGAATAGCTGCCGCCTGGATTGTTCCTCTAAAGCTATTCCGTTATTCCCGCAAAAAGATCGTCCTCATTGGAGATGGCCTGCGGCATTATAGTGGCCGCCAGATGAAACAATTCTTCCGGCTGGCGCAGGCTGCGGTCTCCGTATTTTTCCAGAAGGGGCAATTGGCTGGAGTGGGCGCGGAATGCCGAAATTTTCGTATCAATGTATTTGCGCACGTCAATGCGGGCGGTAACAGGAGCAAGAGAAACCGGCTGGCGCTCCGGCCAGGTCTGCGAGGCGGTCACGTAATAGAGTTTTTGCGCGCGGTGCGGTTGCAACCCTGCGGCTAATTGATCTTTAAAGCGGTCGGTGCGGCCGGCCCAATGGAAAGCCGCGGTGGTAAAAAGTCCGACCATCGAGTGATCTACATGGGCGGTGACGGTCCCTTCCAACCCAAGAGTCAGAATTACGTGCGGCTTGATCTCGCGAATACGGCGGGTCAAATCTGCCGCTGCCGGAGCAAAATCAAATTGCGCCATGCCGCCATCGGGATAATCGAGGATGGCGGCATGGCTCACTTTTAAAATTTGGCAGGCTTGGTGAAATTCTTCCGTGCGCATCGCGCACAGTTCTTCGCCGGATTTGGCTTCTCCGCGATTGGTAGCTGCCGCGCCGCGGGTGAGGCAGATGACATGCGTTTCAACTCCCTGCTCGCGATAGCGGAGCAACGATCCACCATAGGCCCATACTTCGTCATCCGGGTGCGCAGTTGTGCAGAGTAATCTCAGCATGAAAGTTGTTGTGATAGCTCAGGTCGTCACGCGCAATATTCAATCAGCGTTTCACCGCCACTGATACTCCATCCCGAATCGGCAGAATCGTGGTGAAAGTATCCGGCGAGTGGTACAGCAAACGATTGAATTCGAGAATGGCCTTGGTGGAGGCATCGGGCGGGACTCTCTCCGCGACTTTGCCGCTCCAGAGCACGTTATCGCTGATGAGCAGGCCGCCTTTACGCAAGCGCGGCATCGCCAGCCGGATGACCCGGGGGTAATCTTCTTTGTCTACATCGTTGAAGATGATGTCAAATTCTTCTTTTTGTTCGGAAAGTATCTCGAGGGCATCGCCGGTTTTAATCACCACGCGGTTGCTGACGCCGGCGCGCTGGAAATATCCGCGAGCTTCTTCCGCGTTTTTAGGATTGCCGTCGGTGTAGATGACGCGGCCACCTTCGCCCACAGCGCGGGCCCACCAGATGGTGGAGTACCCGATGGCGGATCCCATTTCGAAAATATTTTTAGCGTTGGCGATCAGAGCCAATTGGTGAAGCACGCGGGCCACGGCCGGCCCAACGATAGGAATGCGACGGCGCGCAGCCTCGGCTTCCATATCCATTAAAACTTCGTCACGGGCGGGGAGCACCGAGTAAAGATAATCTTCGACTGCTTCCGCAGTTATCCCCTGCATCAACCAGCGCGGTTTCCCATCGTAAGTACGTGCGGCCACTTTCGTATACCTCAGTTCGGGGAGAGCTTAGTTCACCTGTGGAAATGATAGTGCAGCGCGGAATGATGCGCCAGTGGGAAATGGGTGGAGCGCTTGCCGCCAGCAGCTGAAAGCCATTTACTGAACCGTCTGGCCAGGCTTAAGCTCCACCACTTCCACACCGGGCACGAGCTTCTGCAATGCTGAAGGAGTGCCGGTGAGAAGCGGGAAAGTAGCGAAGTGCATGGGAATGACCGTCCGGGGCTTCAGAAGATTGCATGCATACGCAGCCTCCCGCGGCCCCATGGTGAAGTGATCGCCGATGGGCAGCAGGACAATTTCCGGCGCATACAGCTCTCGAATGATGGCCATGTCGCTAAAAACATTGGTGTCTCCCGAATGGTAAATTTTCACGCCATTGGAAAATTCCATCACATAGCCACAAGCTTCTCCGCCATAGATGATCTGATCGCCGTCTTTAATGCCGCAGGAATGCACGGCGTGGACCATGGTGACTTTGATGTCCTCGAGGGTTTGGGTACCGCCCTTGTTCATGGGCGCAATCTGCTTTACGCCCTTCGATTCCATCCATGCGCACAATTCAAAGATGCCTATAACTTTGGGATTTAATTTTTTGGCAATTTCGACGGCATCTCCGATGTGGTCGAAATGACCGTGCGTACACAGCATCACATCTACTTTGCTTACGTTTTTCTCCGACGCCGGGCATACCGGGTTTCCCATGACCCAGGGATCAATCAGGATCGTTTTACCTTCGGGCGTCTGGATGCGGAACGTTGCATGGCCAAGCCATGTGAGTTGAATGCCTTTAAGATTCATCTTTGACTTCTTTTATATTCAACCTTCTCAGAATTTTTCGATTTCCCTCAATCCTCCTTTCTAGTTTCTCACTCCCGCAATATTTAAATGAATACGGTAAATACTGGTGCTGGCTGTAATGTAGAGGGTTTTGCCGTCAACGTCGCCCCAGGCAACATTGCTGACCATCTGCGGAATTTTGACGGTGCCAAGGTGCTTACCTTCGGGCGAGATGATCCACACGCCTCCGGGTCCGGACCCGTAGAGATTGCCCTTTTTGTCCACGCGAATTCCATCCGGCTGGCCCGGAGCATGGACGCCAGAGGCATCGCAGAAAACCATTCCGTCTTTCACCGAGCCGTCGGGCTGCACGGCATAGCGCATCCAGTGCTTGGTGGCGGTGTCAGAGACGTACAAATATTTTTCATCGGGAGAAAATACAATGCCGTTGGGGCGGGAAAGATCTTTCACGATGAGCTGCAGCTTGGCGCGGTCGGGCGGAGCGCCGGGCTTCTGCTTTGCGGCATTCGGAATGCGGTAGACGCCGTTGAACTGCAACTCCTTCAGCGGATCATGGTCGCCCTGCGTGGGTAATCCGTAGGGAGGATCGGTGAAATAGACCGAGCCGTCGGACTTGTAAGTAAGATCGTTGGGGCTGTTGAGTTTTTTCCCCTGGTAAGAATCCGCCAGAACGGTGATTTGAGCGTTGGGATTCAGCGATTCCAGCCGCCACACATTCCGGCGCGCATGCCCAGCGACGGTAACGCGGCCTTTGGAGTCGAGCGCCATTCCGTTCGAGCCCGGTTCCGGCCCTTTATAGGGCGCCGCCCCGGTGTATCCGCTGGGATGAATGAAAACACTGGAGCCTTTGCCGGGAGTCCACTGGTCAATGTTGTTGGCGGGAATTTCGGCGAAAAGAAGGGTTCCCGCGTGGGTCCACACCGGGCCTTCGAGCCAGCGGTCAAACCCTGTGGCTACGCGCTCCAGCTTGGCATTTGCCGGTACGATCTGGTCGAGCGCGGGATCGAGCTTTTGAATATCGGTGGGAACGTCCTGCGCAAGAGCGGCAGCGGATAAAGCCATGGCAAATAAAAAAAGCAAAACGAAACGAAGGCGTTGAATTTTCATGGCGGGATTGTATCCTAAACAGCGAGAATATTTGATATGTGGTTTCCCTATTTGCTGAAAACATTGTTTTCAAATGCATGCTTTTGGAATAATGCTTATTCGTAGTTTGCGCGCAGCTTTGAGTTGCGCAATCATTCTTCCATTTATCTGACGCCACATCGCCATTTTTTCTTTAGGTTCCACAGGCTGTAACAAAATTGAGGAGAACCAATATGTTATCTCGCTTATTTGGGAATCGAAGAGGAGCATATGTATTGCCGGCAATTTTATTGACGGCATTTTTTCTGCCCGCAAGCATGTTGGCGCAGGATGATTCCACGCCTAAATACGATGTTTTTCTCGGATATCAATGGCTAAACCCGGGCGGCAAAGTTCCCTCTCCATTGGGGACTCCTTCGAATCCGGTCCCGATGGTGGTTCCGGGCATGGCCAAGGGATTTGGAGCGAGCTTTACTTACAACTTCAATAGATACTGGGGCGCAGAAGGAGACCTGGGCGTGAGCGCCGGCGACAGCAATAATGAAACCACGCTTTCTTTCGGCCCGCGTTTTATGTTCCGGCAGGACGATGCGGACTATTTTTTTCACGCCATGGTCAGCTACAACCGCCTGGGAGTTAACGGCCTGCCATCGAGCAATCAGGTTGGCGGCATCATGGGCGGCGGCATGGACCTCCGGATTACGCGCAGATTTTACTGGAGGGTATTCGAGGCGGACTATGTTGGCTCCTATCATCACTACACGGCCTACGCGAATGTGCCGAGTTTGGGGCGGCCCGCGTTCAATGGCGTACGATTGCGCGGAGGCCTGCTCATTAACTTTGGCTACGAGGAAGCGGCCGCAGTGAGTGCGGCCGTCTCGGTGCAACCAACGCAGCTGATGGTGGGCGAACCAGCGATGGCGACGGCCACGGAAAGCAACTTCAACGCCAAGCACCAGCTGACCTACGATTGGACGAGCACCTGCGGAAAGATCACCGGAGCAGGCACAACTGCAAGCATTGATACCAATGGCGCTTCCGGCGGCAACTGCACGGTGACGGTGCATGTAAAAGATCCGAAGGCGAAAAAGAACAACATCGCGGACGCTTCGACCACATTTGCGTTGAAGGAGCCGCCCAAGAACCCGCCGACCGCATCCTGCTCGGCAAGTCCCAGCAGCGCGCAAATTGGCGCGACAGTTTCCATTAACTGTACCTGCACCAGCCCGGATGGCGTGCCCGTCACGGTGAGCAACTTCAGTACAACTTCCGGGACGATCAGCGGCTCGGGTAATAACGTAACGCTAAACACGGCGGGGGCGCAGGCCGGAACCGTTACCGTAAGCGCATCGTGCAGCGATCAGCGCGGATTAAGCACACCTGCAACAACGACGGTGAGCTTGGAAAATCCGCCACCGCCGCAAGTCTCGCCTGAGGTCAAGCAACTCGAAGCTCGCCTGTCGCTACACAGCGTGTACTTTGCGACAGCGCAACCGACAGTCGCCAACCCGAACGGCGGATTGGTGCTCAGCCAACGGCAAACTCTTGAGACGCTTGCCACCGATTTCAAGAAATATTTGGAGAGCAAGCCGGATGCGCACTTGATTTTGCAAGGCCATGCCGACAAGCGGGGCAGTGCAGCCTACAACCAGGCGCTTTCTGAACGCCGCGTGAACAGCACCAAAAATTTCCTGGTGCAACACGGAGTTCCGGAAGCAAACATTGAAACCAAGGC